>NZ_JBFABB010000035.1:0-58209 GCF_040640035.1 Micromonospora sp. NPDC023633
GCGGCGGCGAGCGCGTGCGCGCCCGGCTCCAGCAGCACCGCGACCCGGTCGCCGGCGCCGACGCCGCGCGCGGCGTACCCGGCGGCGTAGCGGCCCGCCAGCTCACGCAGCCCGGCCCAGGTGACGACGGCGTCCTCGGCGTGCACGGCGACCGCGTCCGGTCTCCGGTCGGCGGCGGCGAGCAGGTGGGTCAGCAGGGTGCCGGTCACCGGGCCGCCCCGACCCCGTCCGGCGCGACCGGCCCGCCGGCCCGCAGCGCCTCGACGGCCGCGAGGTAGTCGGCGAAGCGCCGGTGCTCGTAGAGCAACGTGGCGCGCACGTCGACCCGCAGGCCCTGCCGGACCTGGGCGGTCAGCCGCACCGCGAGCAGCGAGTCGCCGCCGACGGTGAAGAAGTCGTCGTCGGGTCGGGGTGGCGTCCCCAGCACGGCCCGCCACGCCTCGGCCACGGCCGCCTCGGCCTCCCCCGGCGCGTCGGCCTCCTCCGGCGGGGCGGGCCGATCCCCCGGCGCGTCGTGACGGCGCTCGCCGGCCAGCCGCCGGGCGGTGGCGGCGCGCAGCGCGGCCCGGTCGAGCTTGCCGTTGGTGGTCAGCGGCAGCGCGTCGCACCGTTCCACGAGGTGTGGCACCATCGCGGCGGGCAGCCGCTCACGCAGCCAGTTCCGCACGGCGTCGGCGTCGACCGTGCCGACCACCCAGGCCACCAGCAGCGTCTGCCCGTCCCGGTCCAGCGTGCCGGCGGCGGCCTGGCCGACCTCGGGCATGGCGAGCAGGGCGAACTCGACCTCCCGCAGCTCGATGCGGTGGCCGCGGACCTTGACCTGGTTGTCCGTGCGCCCGATGAAGTGCAGCTCGCCGTCCGGGTCGCGCCGGCAGAGGTCCCCGGTGCGGTAGTGCCGCTCCCCGCCGGTGGCGCCGTAGGCGGCGGCGGTCTCGGCGGGCGCGGACCGGTAGCCACGGGCCAGCACCGGCCCCGCGACGACCAGCTCGCCCCGCTGCCCGCCGTCCTCCGGGGCGGTCGGGACCAGGGTCAGCCGGGCGCCGGCCACCGGCCGCCCGATCGGCGGCGGGCCGGACCGGTCGGTGTGCCGACGCAGGTCCGACGTGGCGGTGACCAGGATCGTCGCCTCGGTGGGGCCGTACAGGTTGTGCACGGCGGCACCGAAGTCGGCGGGCGGCCAGGTGCGCAGCCGGTCGCCGCCCGTGGCCAGGCTGCGTAGCCGCCCGGTGCCGGCGCCGGCGCGCAGCAGGTGCTCGGCGAGCGGGGTGGTGAGGAAGCAGTGGTCCACCTCGCGCACCGTCGTCGCCACCCGCTCCGGGTCGCGGGCCACCGACTCGTCGGCCAGCAGCACCGTCGCGCCGCGCATCAGCGGCGCCCAGAGGTCCAGCAGCGCGGCGTCGAACGCCAGCCCGGCGAAGGCGGCGGTCCGCACGCCCGGGGCGAGACGGAAGAAGGTCGCGTACCAGTCGAGGACCGTCCACAGGCTGCGGTGGGCGACCTCGACCTGCTTGGGCCGGCCGGTGGAGCCGGAGGTGGAGATGAGGTACGCCAGGTCGTCGACGTCGGGCAGTTGCAGGTGCTTCTCCCCGCCCGCGCGCACCGCCGTGACCCCGGCGGGCAGACGGTCGCCGTGCTCCTCGGCGGCGACGGCGACCCGGCAGCCGGCGTCGGCGAGGATGCCGGCGATCCGGGCCGGCGGCAGCGCCGGGTCCAGGGGCAGGAACGCGGCGCCGCAGAACCAGGCGGCGAGCTGCCCGACGACCGCGTCGACGGTGCGGGGCCGCAGGACCGCGACGGTCCGCTCCCCGGGACCGTTCGCGCCCAGCGCCGGGGCCAGTGCTCCGGCGAGCGCCGTGGCGGCGGTGACGAGCTCGCGGTAGCGCAGCGTGCGGTGGCTGTCGACGACGGCCGGTCGCTCCGGGTACGTCCGGGCGCTGCGCAGCACCTCGGCGGGGACGGAGGTGGGGCGGTGCTGACCGGCACGGGCGGTGGCGGTCATGGCTCCCCGCAGGGTCGGGTCACGACAGTGGCTCTCCAGGTCGCGCGGCGGCAGGGGCACGTAACAGCGCGTTAACGCTTGTTACGCGAACCATCCTGGCACCACATGACGTGTCACGACCATCATCGAGGGTAACCGCCGAAACGGCGTTCGCCTTCATTTTCATGCACGTAGGTCTATTGACGCGCGGATGCCGTCTTCGCTAGGTGGAGCCGGTGGGAAGCCCACCGCGGACCCGGCAGCCGCGCCTGGAGTGCGCCGGCTGCCGGAACCGTGCGCCACGACGCGGGAACGGCGGCCAATGCCTCACCCGACCCCGGCGAGCAGGCCAGCGACCAGGTCGCGCGGCAGCCCGTGGGTGTCGTGCAGGTCGCGGTAGTCCTCGTCGGTCAGCGGCCCCCGCTGCCGGCGCCGCAGCACCACCGGACGTCCCCGCCGCAGCAGCTCCCGGAACCGCCGATCCTCGCCGTCGAGCACCTCGCGCACCTCGTCGACGGTGACGCGCTGGCGGAACCCGTCGAGGGTGTGCCGCGCCGGCTCAGCGGGCAGGTCGGACAGGCTCCGGGACGGCTCGTCGCGCCACAGTGTGGTGAGCGCCCGGCGCAGCAGCCGACGCAGCACGTAGCCGCGGCCGGTGTTCGACGGCCGCACTCCGTCGCCGACCACCACCACGCTCGACCGCAGGTGGTCGCCCACCACGCGCAGCGGCTCGTCCCGGAGACCCCACACGTCGCCGACGGCGCGGACCCACGGCACGAGTCCCTCGCCCTCGAAGACCGAGCGGTGGCCCCGCAACGCCATCTCCAGGCGTTCCAGGCCCATCCCGGTGTCCACGTTGGGCTGCCGCAGCGGCGACAGTCGACCGTCGGGGTGGCGGTGGTAGCGCATCCCCACGTGGTTCCAGACCTCCATCCACCGGTCGTCGGTGCCGGGGGTGCC
Source organism: Micromonospora sp. NPDC023633 (assembly GCF_040640035.1). Lineage (NCBI taxonomy): Bacteria > Bacillati > Actinomycetota > Actinomycetes > Micromonosporales > Micromonosporaceae > Micromonospora > Micromonospora sp. NPDC023633. The sequence continues at coordinate 2,939 of NZ_JBFABB010000035.1, forward strand.
GTGGGGCGGGCCGTCGCCGGTCCAGAGGAAGATCTCCGTGTCGGGCCCGCACGGCCCGGTCGGCCCGTTGGACCACCAGTTCTCCTCCCCGGTCAGCTCCACGGGCAGGCCCAGCTCCCCCCACGTACGCAGCGAAGGCTCGTCCGGGCCGACCTGGTCGTCGCCGCCGAAGACCGTCACGTACATCCGGTCGTGCGGCACGCCGAAGCCGTCGCGCAGCAGCTCGTAGCCCCACTGCAAGCTGCGCGGCAGGTCGTAGTCGCCGAGCGACCAGGAGCCCAGCATCGAGAACAGGGTCAGGTGGGTCGGGTCGCCCACCTCGTCCAGGTCGGTGGTGCGCAGGCAGCGCTGCACGTTCACCAGCCGCCGGCCCAGCGGGTGGGGCAAACCCTCCAGGTAGGGGGTCAACGGGTGCATCCCGGAGGTGGTGAAGAGCACCGGGTCGCCCGGCGGCGGGATCAGGGAGCCGTCGGGCACGAGTTCGTGGCCGCGCTCGCGGAAGAAGTCGAGGAAGGTGCGGCTGATCGGGTCGTACGTCATGGCGGTGGCCTTTCCGGGTCAGACGACCGGAAAGGGTCCGCCGCCGGGGACCGGCGGGCCGACGGATACGAAGAAGCCGGCGGACCGTTTCCGGTCGCCGGCGGGTGTTGGTGAGGTCAGGCGGCGGCGACCGACGAGCGCGAAGCTCGCTCGGCCGCGGCGGCGAAGGGGTGCCTGATCTCCATGCCCCGACTGTACGCGGAGGCCGGCGCCGCCGCCCAGCGCGTTTCGCGGCGGGCGGCGGCGCCGGCGGCGGGTCAGACCCCGGACGCGGCGAGGGCCGGCGCGGGGCGGTCGTCGACCCGGCGGGGCGCCTTCCGGTTCGGCAGCGACAGCCGGACGACCTTCTTCCAGGCGGAGAAGACCTGCCGGGGCAGCGAGCCGGTGGTGTACTTCAGCCCGTACCGGTCGAACAGGGCCCGCACCTCGGGGGCGATCTCCTGGTAGCGGTTGCTGGGCAGGTCCGGGAAGAGGTGGTGCTCGATCTGGAACGACAGGTTGCCGGTCATGATGTGCATCAGCCGGCTACCGCTGATGTTGGCCGAGCCGAGCATCTGCCGCAGGTACCACTCGCCGCGGGTCTCGCCCTCGATCGAGCGCCTGGAGAAGGTCTCCACGCCCTCCGGGAAGTGCCCGCACATGATCACCGAGTGGCTCCACAGGTTGCGCAGAAGGTTGGCGGTGAAGGTGGCGGCCAGCGTGTGCAGGAACGAGGGCCCCGACAGCAGCGGGTGCACCACGTAGTCCTTGAGCACCTGCCGGCGGATCTTGCGGCCCACCGCCCGGGCCCGGGCCCGGAACTCCGGCTTCTTGTGCCGGCCCTTGCGCAGGTTGCGCCCCAGCTCCAGGTCGTACGCGGCGATGCCGTACTCGAAGAAGCAGGCGTTGATGAAGTTCCACAGCGGCTGGCCGAGGTGGAACGGGTGCCACCGCTGGTCCTCGTCGACGCGCATGATGCCGTAGCCGAGGTCGTTGTCCTTGCCGAGGACGTTCGTGTACGTGTGGTGCAGCTCGTTGTGCGAGTGCTTCCACTGGTCGGCGGGCGAGACGTGGTCCCACTCCCAGGTGGTGGAGTGGATCTTCGGGTCGCGCATCCAGTCCCACTGGCCGTGCAGGACGTTGTGGCCGACCTCCATGTTCTCCAGGATCTTCGCCACCGTCAGGCCGGCCGTGCCCACGATCCAGGCGGGCGGGAAGAGGGAGAACAGCAGCACGACCCGGCTGCCCAGTTCCAGCTTGCGCTGCGTGGAGATGACCCGGCGGATGTACGCGGCGTCCCGCTCGCCCCGGTCGGCGACCACCCGGTCGCGGATCGCGTCGAGTTCCCTGCCGATGGTCTCGATGTCCTCGGCGCTGAGGTGGGCGATCGGGTTGTCGGGCTTGTTCTGGATCACGGTCACGTCAGGTACTCCGGTCAGTGGTCGATGTCGCAGGGGCCGGCCGCGGCCGACACGCACGTCTGGATGCGGACGCCGTCGCCGGGCACCGCCGTGGTCAGTTCCCCGTTGCGCAGGTCCCGAACCGCGCCCTGGCGCAGCGGCAGGACGCAGCCGAAGCAGATGCCCATCCGGCAGCCCGAGGGCATCAGCACCCCGGCGTTCTCGCCGGCGTCGAGCAGCGGGGTGGCCCCATCGGCGTCGACGGTGACGCCCGAGCGGGCGAAGGTGACGGTGCCGCCCTCGCCGGGCGAGATGACGGTCGGCCGGAACCGCTCGGTGTGCAGCCGGTCGCCGTGCCCCGCGGCCGTCCAGTGCGCCTCGAGGGCGTCGAGCAGGCCGAGCGGGCCGCAGGCCCAGGTCTCCCGGTCGAGGTGGTCGGGCACGAGGCGGTCGAGGTCGGCCACGGTGAGCAGCCCGTCGGTTCCGGTGTGCCGCTCCACCAGCCGGATCGCGCCCCGCGCGGCCAGGTCCCGCAGCTCGGCGCCGAAGATCACGTCGGCGGGGGTGGGCGCCGAGTGCACCACGACGATGTCGGCGTCGCCCGGCACGCCGGCGCGCAGCATCCCCATCACGGGGGTGACGCCGCTGCCCGCGGTCACGAAGAGCACCCGGGCCGGCGGCCGGCCCGGCAGCACGAAGTCGCCCTGGGCCTGGTCGAGCTGGACCAGCGTCCCGGGCCGGGTCCGGCGCACGAGGTGGTTGCTGACGACCCCGTCGGGGATGGCCTTCACGGTGACCGAGATCGGCGCGCCCCGGCGGGCCGGGGCGGAGGTGACCGAGTAGGCCCGCCACTGGCGTACGCCGTCGACGTCGACGCCGAGGCGGACGTACTGCCCGGGGGTGTGCCCGCGCCAGTCGCGGCCGGGCCGGATCACCAGCGTCGCCGCGTCGGCCGTCTCGGGGCGTACGGCGAGGATCCGGCCGCGCAGGTCGGCGCCGGAGCGCAGCGGGGCGACCATGTCGAGGTAGTCGTCGGGCAGCAGCGGGGTGGTGACCGACGCGGCCAGCCGAAGGATCCGGCCCCGCAGGGCCGCCTTCCCGGAGGGGTTCGGGACGGTGGTGGTCATGATTCGATCGTCGCGGCAGGATGGCATAAAATCTTGACCTGCGAAGGTGAACCGAACGAGCCTTTTTGTGCGGAGGGAACAAACGTGTCCGAGCGTTCGGAGGCCACGCGGCGCGCGGCCCGCCTCGAGCTGGACGCCCGGGTGGCCGGCGCGCTGCACGACCGGCTGCCCCTGCTCGCCGAGCGCACCATCACCGCCATCACCGCCGAGGTGCCCAGCTACTCCGGCACCCTGACCGGCCAGATGCGCGAGAAGATCGAGACGGCGGTGCAGATCGCGCTCGGCACGTTCCTCCAGCTCATCGGGCGCTCCGAGGGCAGCGACCCGAGCACCCCGCTCGTCGGCGCGCTGGAGGCCGCCTACGCCCTCGGCAGCGGCGAGGCGCGCTCCGGCCGGAGCATGGACGCCCTGCTCGCCGCGTACCGCGTCGGCGCCCGGGTCTCCTGGCGGGAGATGTCCACCACCACCGTGCAGGGCGGGTCGTCCGCCGGCACCGTCGCCGAGTTCGCGGAGCTGATGTTCGCGTACATCGACGAGCTCTCCGCCGCCAGCGTGGCCGGCCACGCCGACGAGCTGGCCAGCGCCGGGCGGGCCCGGCGACGCAGCCTGGAGCGGCTCACCCAGCGGCTGCTCGCCGGGGAGCCCGAGGAGGCGCTGCTGCGCAGCGCCGAGCGGGCCGACTGGCCGCCACCGCAGACCCTCACCGTCGTCCTGCTGCCCCGGGCCAACCTCCGGGCCGCCCTCGCGCGGCTGCACCCGCACACCCTGGAGAGCGGCGACGACCCGCCGGCGGGCGGCGCGGGCGAGGACCTGGCGGTGCTGCTGGTGCCCGACACGCACGGCGAGCGGCGGCGGCAGCTCGCCCGGGTGCTGCACGGACGCCGCGCCGTGCTCGGCCCCGCCCGGCCCTGGACCCGGGTCGCCTCCTCCTACCAGCGCGCCGTCCGGGCCCTGTCCCTCGGCCTCCGCCCGGCCGACGACGGGCCGGCGCTCGACACCGAGGAGCACCTCGCCGAGCTGGTGCTGAGCACCGATCCGGAAGGGCTCGCCGACCTGCGCGCCCGGGTCCTGGCGCCGCTCGCGTCGCTGCCGCCCGGCACCGCCGACCGGCTCGCCGAGACCCTGCGCTCCTGGCTGCTGCACCAGGGCCGACGCGACCACGTCGCCGCCGACCTCTTCGTGCACGCGCAGACCGTCCGCTACCGGATGGGCAAGCTCCGCGAGCTGTACGGGGAGCGCCTGACCGACCCGGCGACCGTCCTCGACCTCACCCTCGCCCTGGCCTTCCCGCCCCGGAGTGGGGCCGACGACCCGCCGCCCTGACCGGACCGGCCGTCTCCCGCCGTGGTCGGACGGCGACCCGCCGAGGTCAGATACCGGACATACGGGTGCCGGCCGTGCACGGGAAGTGCCACCCTGGTCCTCCCCGCCCGCGATCATCGCCCGGCTGCCGGCCTCCGCCGCAGGCCAGCGGTGGGTCGCCCGGCGGGGCGACGGGGCCGCCTCCGGTACCGCGACGCCTTCCGCCAGGGGGCCGCCGGACGGGCCCCGGCGAGCGGAAGGACGGGCATGGCGTCGCACACGGGGGACGAGCCCGGGGCCGACCGGCCGGCTCCGGCCACCGGGCCGGCGCGCCTCGGTCACACCGGTCGGCTCCGCGACGCGCTCCGGACGACCCCGGCGCTGATCGTGCTCAGCGGCGCCGTGCTGGTGGCCGCGCTGGCCGCCACCGCCGCCGTCGCCGTGCAGTCCCGCACGCCGGCCACCACGCTGGGCGAGCGCTCCGCGGCGACCGCCGTGGCCACCAGCACGACCGCCCGGGAGATCTACCAGGGTCTCGCCGACGCGGACGTCGCCGCCAGCGCCGTCTTCCTGCTCCCGCCGGCCGAGGACCGGCGGGCGTCGCTGGTGGCCGCCTACGACGCGTCCGTCCACGAGGTGGAGCGCACGCTGACCGACTCGATGGGCAACGCCGCCGGCGACCCGGACCGCCTCACCCGGCTCGCGACGATCGCCGCCCGGCTGAAGGTCTACCGCGACGTGGTGTGCGCCGCCCTGCGGGTGGCCGGTCCACTCCCGGCGGCGGCCGCCGGGAACCGGCAGCCCTGCCCGCCGGCGGGGGCGGCGGAGCAGGCCGCGACGGGCAGCCCGGCGGCCCGCGCGGTGCTCGCCTCGGCCTACGCCCGGGAGGCGTCGCACTACATGTCCACCGAGCTCCTCACCGCGGCCCAGGGCCTGTGGAACTACGACACCAGGCTGCTGCTCGACGCCCGCGCCGACGCCCGGCCCTGGCTGGCCACGTCCGTCCTGGTGCCGCTGGGCACCCTCGCCGCCCTGGTGGTCGTGCAGGTGTGGCTGCGCCGGCGGACCCGGCGGCGGCTGAACGCGGGCCTGCTGCTGGCCTCGGTGGGCACCGCGGCCGTACTGGCCATGCTGGTCTCGTCGTGGTTCCACTGGCCCGACGCCGACCGGCGGTTCCCGGAGCTGGAACGGGCGATCGACGCGCAGAGCGCCACCCAGCAGCGGCTCGGCGCCCTGCTCGCCGGCCGGGCCGACGTCTACCTGGGGCTCGGCGCGAGCGTCGACCCGGCCGGGCACAAGGCGGACTTCGACGGCCGGGACCTCTGCCTCGCCCCGGCCGCAGCGCCGGCGCCGCCCGGGGACCGGATCGACTGCACCGCCCTGGAGAAGACGGTCTGGCCTGCCCGGCAGAGCAAGACGCCGAACGCCTTCCGCAACGCGGTGGACACCGTGCTCGCCGAGGGGTCGGCGGGCCGGGCCTTCGTCGCCGCCGAGGGGCACCTGCTGACCGAACTGACCACCCGCAACGAGGAGGTCTCCCGGATGGTCGCCGACCTGCCCGAGGCGCGCCGCCACCTGGGTGGCGCATCCGCCTGGGTCACCCTGCTCGCCGCCGCCGGCGTGGTCGCCGGGCTGCGCCAGCGTTACCTGGAGTACCAGTGACCGCACCCCGGCGTGCCTCGACGCGGACCCGACGGCGGGCCGCTGCGCTCGCCGCGCTCCTGGCGGGTCTGGGCGGGTGCGCCGCGCCCGCACCACCCGCTCCCGCGCCCCCGGCGCGGCCACCGGGGGTGGCGACGGCGCCGACCACCGACGCGACGGGCGGGGTCTGCCCGGTGCGCCGCAGCCTCCCACCGGACCCCACACCCCCGCGCCGGATCCTCGACCGGGGCGAACTGGTCGCGGGCGTGGACCCGTCGGACGCCACGATGAGCCACTGGGACGCCCGCACCCAGCGGTTCGAGGGCTTCAACATCGAGCTGATGCTGGCGGTGGCCCGTGCCCTCTGGCCCGCCGACGACCCGCGCGGCCGGCTCACCTTCAAGGCGGTGCCGCCCGGCCAGGGCGCCTTCACCATGCTGGAGAACGGCGAGATCGACGTCGTCGCCACCTCGCTGACGGCGTCCTGCGAGCGGGCCCGGCGGGTGCTGTTCTCCAACGACTACCTCGACTCCGGGCAGACGGTGCTGGTGCGCAGACGCACCGACGGCACGCCCGAGTACGCGGGCATGGAACAGCTCGGCGGCCGGCGGGTCTGCGCCGCCGCGAACACCACCTCGCTGGCGATGATCGCCGGCTACCGCACCACGGGAGGCCTGCGGCCGGTCCCGGTGCACGCCCCCCACCCGATCGACTGCCTGGTCATGCTGCGTCAGGGCCAGGTCGACGGGGTCAGCACCGACGACAACATCCTGCTGGGCTTCGCCCGGATGGCCCCGGACACGACGCTGGTGACCGAGGCGCCCCGGCCGGAGCGGCGCTCCTGCGACCACCACCGGGACGAGAACTGCACCTGGTTCACCGACGAGCCGCACGCCTTCGCGTTCCGCCTGACCGACGGCCGGGAGCTGGTCGCGTTCGTCAACCACGTGCTGGCGCAGCCGCGTACCGCGACGGTGTGGCAGCAGGCCCACGACCGGTGGCTCGCCGGGCACCGGGACCGGGGCATGCCGTCACCGGGACCGGTCACGACCGTGTGGCCGCCCCCCGACCCCGTGCCGGCCACCCCCCGGCCGGCCGACTGATGGGCGGTGGGTGAATGGCCGTGCGGGAACGCCTCGACGCCACCCTGGCCGCGCACACCTGGGTCTGCGAGCACCTGCTCGACGTGCAGCAGCTGGTCACGGACGCCTTCCGGCAGCCCGACGGCCCGGCCGCGGCGCCCGCGCGGGAGGCGCGGGACCTGCTGCACCGCCTCGGCTGCCTGTCGCTGGCCCTCGACCGGCTGGTCGACGACCTCGACGGCATCGACCGGTCCACGGGCACGGGCGAGGAGGCCCTGGGCCGGCTGCTGGCCGACCCGTGCCAGGTCCGGTTCACCGCGGCCACCGGCGAGCCGGTGCACGTGGAGGCGATGAGCGTCCAGGAGATCCTGGCCGCGGCCCGCGAGCACGTGGCCCGGATCCGCCGGATCGTGGAGGCGTACGGCCGGGACCGGCTGGCGGTCCGGGCGCAGCGGCTGCGTTCCTCGGTCGAGCGGCTCCGGCGGCTCGCGGCGGAGGCCGCCGGCGAGGGGCTGGGCGACGGGACGGATCCGCTGGCGGCGCTCGCGGTCGACGGGCTGCTGGACCGGCTCGCCACCGCCGAGGCGGCGGGCCGTGGGCAGTGGTGGCGGGGCGACGTCGGGCCGGAACGCGACGACGGGTCCCTGGGGGCCACCGTGGACCGGGCGGTCGAGCGGACCGACACCGCGCGACGCCGGCTGCGCCGAAGCTGCCACGTGGAGCTCACCGGGCGGCTGGAGGCGTACCGGCAGAAGGCCGCCGACGAGGGCCGGGCCGAGCACCCGGCGGTCGAGCGGGCCTACCGGGAGGCGCTGGCCGCGCTGCGCCCCGACGCCTTCGCCGTGACCGCCGCGAGCCGGGCGGTGCGGGCCTACCAGCAGGCCGTGAACGGGGGTACGCGATGACGGCGAGCCGCGGCTGCGCGGAACGCAACTGCCCCGGCACCGTCGACCAGGACGGGTTCTGCCGGCTGTGGGGGCACGAGTGCGTCGGGGTCGGCGCGGGCGCCGGGCCGGACGTGGCTGCCGGACCGGCCCGGGCTGCGGACCCCGACCCGCGGCCGCTGCGGACGACGTCCCGGCCGTGGGAGCGACCGGCCGTGCTGCCGACCGCACGGCCGCACGATCCCCTGACGGCGGTGGTGTCGCAGCCGGTCGTTCCCGAACACTCCCGCTACTGCGGCAACACGAGGTGCCACCGCCACCGCGGCCCCCGGCTGCCCCGGGTCGCCGGGTTCTGCCCGGACTGCGGCACCCGGTACTCCTTCACCCCGCCCCTGGCCGACGGCGACCTGCGCGCCGGGCGCTACCGGATCGAGGGCTGCCTGGGCAACGGCGGGGTCGGCTGGGTGTTCCTCGCCCGGGACGAGGACATGGACGGCGCCTGGCGGGTGCTGAAGGGGCAACGCAACCCCGAGGACCGGGAGGCCATCGCGGCGTTCGTCGCCGAACGGCAGGCGCTGATCGCGCTGAACCACCCGAGGATCGTCACCATCACCCACGCCCTGCGGCCCGAGTCCGACCGGGACGCCGGCTACCTGGTGATGGAGTACGTCAACGGCGGCACCCTGGAGGAGGCCCGCAGCGCGGCCGGCCCGGGCGGCGGGTCCTGCGCCGTGGACGTGGCGCAGGCGCTGGGGTACGCCGTGCAGATCCTCGACGCCTTCGAGTACCTGCACGACCAGGGCTGGCTGTACTGCGACCTGAAGCCGGAGAACGTGATGCGGGTCGGCGGCCAGGGGACCAACGATCCCATCAAACTGGTCGACTTCGGCGCGGCCCGCCGGATCGACAACAAGGTGAGCCCGGCGTGGGGCACCATGGGCTACACCGCGCCGGAGGTGGAGCGGCTCGGGCCCGCCGGTCCGAGCGTGCGGTCGGACCTCTACACCGTCGGCCGGACCCTCGCCGCGCTGACCCTGGTGCCCCGGTCCACCGAGGTGACCCGGATCCCGCCCGGGCAGGACGTGCTGCGGCTGCCCGTGCCGGCCCGGCTCGACCCGTTCCTGCGGCTGCTCGCCCGCGCCACCGCCGCCGAACCGGAGGACCGGTTCGCCTCCGCGGCCGAGATGCGCGAACAGGTCCGAGGGGTACGACGGCAGGTCGGCTCGGCGGCCGACGGCGTGCCCCGGCCGACCCGCTCCACCCTGTTCAGTCCCTCCGCGTGCGCCTTCGCCCTGCACACCGACCGCGACGCCCTCGACGTCGTGGAGATCATGCTCGGCCTGCCCGTGCCCCTGGTCGACGGCGCCGACCCGGCCGCCGGGTTCCTCGCCTCACTCGGCCCCGCCGACCCGGCCGAGCTCATCGAGCTGCTGCGGACCGCTCCGCAGCGCACCGCGCAGGTGACCTACCGCGCAGTCCGGGCCCACCTCGCCGCCGGGCGGGTGGACGAGGCGGGCCCGCTGCTCGCCGACTTCCCCGAGGAACTGCGGGACTGGTCGCTGTGGTGGCACCGCGCCCTGGTGGCCCTGGTGGCCCGGGACGCCGCCACCGCCCGACGCCACTTCGAACAGGTCTACGGCTGGCTGCCCGGCGAGGTCTCCACGCGGCTGGCATACGCGGTGGCCTGCGAACTCGACGGCGACCCGCGGACGGCGGCCGACCACTACCGGGGGGTGTGGGACGCCGACCCGGGCGTGGTGGCCGCCGCGTTCGGGCTGGCCCGCTGCCTGCTGGCGACGGCCGACGCGCGCAGCGCGGCGGACGCCCTGCTGAGGGTGCCGGAGTCCTCCCGCGCCTCGACGGTGGCGGTGACCTGCGCGGTGCGGATCCTGCTCGACGCGCCGGACGACGGGCACCGGCTCGACGCGGCGCTCGACGCCGCCGCGATCGTCGACAAGCTGCCCCCGTTCGGCGAACGCGAGGAGGTGGAGGCGCACATCCTGCGGATCGCGCTCGACTGCGACCTGGCCGAGGGGCGCCACGACGGCCGGCGACTGTTCGGTCACCGGCTCGACGAGGACGCCCTGCGCCGCGCGTTCGAGCGCCGGTGCCGGTCCCGCGCCCGGCGCACCGCCGACCGGCGCGAGCGGATCGCGCTCGTCGAGCTGGCCAACGCGTACCGGCCGGTGACGTGGTGGTGATCCCGGCCGCCGGCCCCGACGGAAAGAGGTCACCCGTGTCCCCCGCCAACGATCTGCCGCTGCGGCTCAGCGTGCACCACACCGAGTGCGTCTCCGCCGACGGGGCGGTCCTCGACGTGGTCGCCACCGTCCGGGGCGAGGAACCGGCCCACGCGGACGTCCGGCACGACGACCTCGCGGAGGTGATCCTGCTCGACTCGTCGGGCTCGATGGGGGCGCCCCAGGCCAAGATGCGCGCCGCCCGCCTGGCCACCGCCGCAGCCATCGACGCCCTGCCCGACGGGGTCGCGTTCGCGGTGGTGTCCGGCACCGCCCACGCCACGATGGTCTACCCGGGCGACCGGCGCCTGGCGGTCGCCGACGAGACCACCCGTGCCGCCGCCCGAAACGCCCTGCGGCACGTGACGCCGCACGGCGGCACGGCCATCGGCGCCTGGCTGCTGCTGGCCCGCCACCTGCTGGCCACGCGACCGGACGCGATCGGGCACGTCATCCTGCTCACCGACGGGCGCAACGAGTCCCAACGCCCCGCCGACCTGCGGGCGGCGGTGGACGACTGCGTGGGGCGGTTCACCGTCGACTGCCGCGCCATCGGCTCCTCCGACGGCGTGCACGACTGGGACGCGGCGGAGCTGCTCGGCATCGCGGAGGCGTTGGGCGCCAACCCCGTCGTGCCGGTCGAGGACCTCACCGGGCTCGCCGACGAGTTCCGGACGGTGCTGACCCGTGCGATGTCCCGGCGGGTCCCCGACGTCCGGCTCCGGGTGCGCACCACCGGCCTGGCCCGGGTCCGCTTCGTCAAGCAGGTGCACCCGGCGCTCGCCGACCTGAGCGGGCGCGGCGAGCCGGCCGGCGAGCTGGCCACCGACTACCCGGTCGGCGCGTGGAGCCCGCACGACCAGCGGGACTACCACGTCGCCCTGGAGGTCGAGGCGATGGCGCCCGGGGCGCGGCGGCGCATCGGCTGGCTGAGCGTGCACGCCGGGGCGGACGCCGCGCCGGTCGAGGCGCCGCTCACCGTGGAGTGGACCGAGGACGCCCTGCGGTACTCGGAGATCAACGAGAGCGTCGCGTACTACACCCGCCAGCAGGACTACGCGGCGGCCGTCCAGCGGGGGCTGGCGGCCGCCCGGGCGGGGCGGGTCGCCGAGGCGGAGGAGCACCTCGGGCACGCGGTGGCGCTCGCCCACGCCACGGGCCGCGACGACGACGTCGCCCTGCTCGCCCGCGTCGTGGACGTCCTGGACGCCGCCGGCGGCCGGGTCCGCCTCAAGCCCGACGTCGACGCGCGGCTCACGCAGTCCTCCCTGGTCGTGGCCCACCACACGTCCCGGTGGGGTCCGCAGGAGCCGCCGGCACAGCGGGCCGCGCCGGCCGGGCCGACCGCGCCGTGGCGGCACTGCGGCGAGGAGCAGGGCGGCGCGTACTGCGAGGGGTGCGGGGCCCACCACCTGTCGGCGGACCGGCCCGGCGCCGACCGGTCCTGACCGCCGATGGACCTGGACGTCTCGGACAAGGTCGCCAGCGTCGTCAGCGGCACGCTGGCCCTCGCCACCGCGGTCGTCGCCGTCCGCCGCCACACCCGGGGCCGGCGCGGCTGGTGGACCTCGCTGCGCCCCGTCTGGCGGCGGGAGGCGGATGCCGGCATCGTCCACCCGCGCCGCTTCGGGGGCTACGTCAAGCCGCTGTCCGAGGTGTACGTGCCGCGCCGCGCGGTGCCGCGACTCGCCCCGTCCGGCGACGGCGTCGACGTGGCGGACCTGCTCACCGGCACCGGCAACGTGCTGCTGATCGGGGAGCCGGGCAGCGGGAAGACGGCGCTCGTGCGCTACGAGAGCGCCCGGTCGGCGCGGCGGTGGCTCGCCGGGCGCGGCCGGCGCCGGCGCTCCCCGCCCGGGCCGGTGCTGGTGAGCCTGCCGGCCGCCGCCCTGGTGCACCAGCCGCTGCCCGCCGCGCTCGCCGAGGCGTACCCGGGCGAGGGCGCCCCGCTCGACGTCGAGCAGGCCCCCGCCCCCGGCCGGCGGTGGCTGGTCTGCGTCGACGCGCTCGACGCCGTCGCCGACCCGGACGAGCGGGCCGTCGTCCTCAACCGCCTCGCGGAGCTGGCCCGCTCCCCCGGCCCGGGCGGCACGCCGAGGCCCTGGCGGGTCCTGGTGACCACGCGGCACCTGGCGGAGGACGAGGTGGCCGTGCTGGGCGACGGCTACCCGGCGTACCACCTGGCGCACTTCACCGACGCGGACGTGGCGCTGCTGGCGGCCCGCTGGTTCCCCGACGGCGCCACCGCCCGCCGGTTCCTGGACTGGACCCACGCGCAGCGCATCACCGAGCCGGTGCACAATCCGCTCACCGCCACCGTCGCGGTGCTGGTCTGGGAGGGCGGGCAGGCGGAAGCGGCCACGGGGCCCGGCCCGGCCGCCCTGCTCGACGAGTTCGTCCGCGCCCTGCTGCGCGGCGGCCGCGCCAGCCTCGACACCGCCTGCGAGGCGCTGCGGCGCCGCCCGCCCGACGGCGGGTCCGTCGCCGCCTGGCTCGACACCCGGCACACGGACCTCGTCGAGGTGGCGGCGACCGCCGCCGTCGCCGGCGGCGACCCGGTGGCGGCGGTCGTCGACTGGTCGGCGGCCCACGCCCCGGCTCCCCCGGCGGCGGTGCTGCCCGACTGGCCCGCGCACGTACGGCAGATCCTGCTCGCCACCGACCTCTTCCGGGCCGACCGGCACACCCTGGCCTCGGTCTGGCCCAGCCTGGTGGAGTACCTGGCGGCGGGGCCGCTCGCCCGCGACTGGCGGCCGGACGAGTGGGTGACGCTGATGAACACCAGCTCGGCGCGGTTCGTCGCGTTGCAGGCGATCAGCCGGGCCGCCGTCGCGCCGGCCTTCCTGCGCGCCCGGCTGGCGGAGCCGGACGGGGCGGTCGCCGCCGGTCACCTGCTCGCCGGCCGGGGCACGACCGGGGCCGGCACGCCGTCGTTCCGGGCGGACGTGCTGGCGGCGCTGCTCACCCACTGGTCCGGCGGCCCGGACGGCCCGGCCGGCCGGGACGCCGCGCGGGAGTGCTTCTCGCTGTTGACGACGCTGGCGGCGGACCGGGCCGACCGGGACCTGCTGCACGAGATCGCCACGGATCCGGGGCGGCCGGGAGACGTCCGCCGGGCCGCGGCGCTCTTCTTCGCCGTACGCACCCGCAACGCCCACCGGGCCCGGGCGGAGGGCTGACCGTCGGGCAGGGCGACGGCGGTGCGTCAGGGCGGTGACGCCGGAGACCGGCTGGAGCCGGCGGCTCCTCGGCTGGTCCGGGCGGCGGCACCGTGGCGAAGGGCCCGCGCTCGGTGAGCGCGGGCCCTTCCCACGTGATCCGGCCCGACGCAGCGGTGGGCGCGGGGCTCGCCTACGCCGCCCGCTGCGGGCCGACGACGGCCCAGCACAGGCCGGCGGGATCGCGCAGCGTCACGTGACGCGACGGGTCCGCCGGCGTCTCGACACGGGCACCGGCGGCCACCGCCCGCCGCAGCACCGACTCGGGGTCCGTCCGCTCGATGGTCAACACGTCGTCCCCGCCCTCGGCCGCCGACGTCGCGCCCGCCTCGTACCACTCGCTCACGGTCAGGCGGTGGCCGCCGACGGCCAGTTCCGCGTGCAGGACGTGCCCGTCGAGCAGGCACTCCCGTTCGATCGCGACGGCGTCGAAGACGTCCGTGTAGAAGGCGATGGCCTCGTTCGTGTCGCTGACCGTCAGGTAGTGCCCCGGCCGGTGGTTCTGTGCCCTCATGAGACTGGTGCCGCCCTTCCCCTACTCGGCGATCCGGGTCCGACCGGTCCAGCGGAAGACCACCGGGAGGTCGACCGCCCCCGGGGTGGCGCCCCGTTCGAAGTGCTCGTACCCGCCGTAGTGCAGGACCTTGATCTTCTCCTCCGCCTGCGCCACCCGGCGGCTGCGCAGGTCGGCCGGCAGATCGACCGGGCCGCCCTCCAGGACGACGTCGATGACGCCGACTGCGTCCCGGGTGACCAGATCAGCTTGCGAAACGTCCTTCATGACACGACCTCCGTCGCATTCCGCACACCTCGGACGAGCCGCCGCGGAGCGGCGGACGCGTCCACACAGGTCTGACGACACCCGTTGCCGGGTGAACGGACGCCGCGCGGTCGAACGTCCTTGTCGGTGACCGGCCGCCCGTTCTGCTCCGAACGTAATTCAGATCACATCCGGCCGACACCCTTAGGGCACCCCTAGGAACGGCCCTGGGCAGCCACGACGCCCCCCGCACCGACCACGTACGTGGGGAGGGTCACTCCCATCGGAAGAACCGGGTGGCCGCCACGGAGCCGACGACGGCCGTCACGGCCAGGGCGATCAGCTGCGGCAGCTCGGGGTTGGCGCCCGCCCACGCCGCACCGAGCGTGTCCACCGTGGCGCCCAGCGGCGAGTACTCGGCGATGGCGGCCAGGGCGGCCGGCATCCGGTCGCGCGGCAACCAGGCGCCGGCCAGGAAGAGCAGCGGGAAGAACAGCGCGGGGCCGATCGACTGCGCCGCCCTGGCGGACGGCGCCAGCGCCGCGATCAGCAGGCCGACGGCGAAGAGGCACGCCACCCCGAGCAGGAAGGCCAGCACGAACCCGGGGACGTTGGCCGGTGCCGGCTGGTCCAGCAGGAACCGTACGGCGGTCGCGGTGACCACCGCGCCGAGGACGCCCATCACGAGGTTGACCACCACCTGGGCCACCAGCAGGAGGCCGGGCTGCACCGGGGTGGTCGCCAGGCGGCGCAGCACCCGGCGTTCCCGGTAGATGCCCAGCGCCATCGGCAGGGTGAAGAGCGCGAGCATGCCGATGGTGAGGGCCAGCGCCAGGGACGGCAGGAAGGTCTGCTCGGCGTGCTGCCCGGTGTCGGCGGCCGTACCGGCGCGCTGCGGCAACCCGAAGACGAGCATCAGGCCGATCGGCAGGGCGAAGACGAAGAACAACGACACCGGCTCCCGGAGGAACAGCTTCGTCTCGACGGCGATGAGCTTGGACAGGGCGCTCACGACGACCTCCCGTCGGTCGGGGACTGCGCGGCGGTCCGGCCCGAACGGCCGGTGAGGGAGACGAACGCGTCGTCGAGGGTGGGCTGCTCGACGCGGAGCGCCGTGTAGTCGATCCCGCGCCCGTTGAGCACGGACATGACCGACTGGAGCACGTCCTTCGTGCCGGTCACCGTCACCTCGTCGCCGTGGCGGGACACCCCCGTCACGTCGGGCGCCGCGAGCAGCAGGGCGTCCTCGACCGGCTGGGCGGGACGGAAGTACACCCGGTGCTCGCTGCCGACCCGGGTGAGCAGGCCGGCGGGGCTGTCGATGGCCACCACCCGCCCCTTGTCGATGATCGCGAGCCGGTCGCAGAGGCGTTGCGCCTCCTCCATGAAGTGGGTGACCAGCACGACGGTGACGCCCCGGTCGCGGATCCGCTCGACCAGGTCCCAGGTGTCCCGGCGACCCTGCGGGTCGAGGCCGGTGGTCAGCTCGTCGAGGATGGCGACCTCCGGCCTGCCGACCAGCGCCAGGGCCACCGACAACCGCTGCTTCTGCCCGCCGGAGAGCTTCTGGAAGTAGGTGTTGCGCTGCTCGGCCAGGCCGAGGTCGGTCAGCAGCTCGTCGATGTCGGCGCGGTTGCGGTAGAAGGACCGGTACAGGTCCAGCGCCTCCCACACCCGCACCTTGTCCGGCAGCTGGCTCTCCTGGAGCTGGGCACCGACGCGCTGCCGCACCTCGGTGCGGTCGCGGATCGGGTCGAGCCCGAGCACCCGGATCGTGCCGCCGTCGGCGCGGCGCAGCCCCTGCACACACTCGACGGTGGTCGTCTTGCCGGCCCCGTTCGGGCCGAGCACGCCGAAGATCTCGCCCTGTTCCACCGTGAAGGAGACGTCGTCGACCGCGATCTTCTCGCCGTACCGTTTCTGCAGATGATCGACTTCGATGACCGGCATGGGGGATGGTCCTCCTTCACGTGCGGGTTGCCGTCGAGAAGGGCGGGACCCCTCGGCTGATCGCGGCGTCGGCTTACGGGAACGGGCCGGTGCCGGCCGGAGCCAGGCCGACCGACGCCCGACATCATCCGGCCAACCGATGCGCCGATCAACTGATCAGCTGACAAATCGGGGGTATCGAACCGGAAATCGACCCGGGACAGGGGTGCCGGCCGGAAACGCGGCTCAGGGGCAGGGGTGCCGACCGGTCACCGCAGGTGTCCGTCGACGCGGCACGGTCACCGCCGGGCCGGGCACGGTCACCGCCGGGCCGGGCAGAGCGACAGCAGTTCGTCGAGCCGGCGTAGGACGACGTCCGGGCCGGCGGCGCGCAGGGTCTCCTCGTCGGACTCGCCCCACAGCGCGGCCACCGCCACCACCCCGGCCGCCCGCGCGCTGGCCAGGTCGCTGGGCGCGTCGCCGACCATCAGCGCCTCCCCCGGCCCGACCCCGAGCAGGCGCAGCGCCCGCCGCACGATGTCGGGGGCGGGCTTCGGCCGGGGAACCTCGTCCGAGCCCACCACGTGGTCGACGAGCGGCAGCAGGTCGAGCCGGCCGAGCAGGTCCCGGGCGCGGACCCCGCTGCGGCCGGTGGCGACGGCCAGCCCGATCCCCCGCCGGCGCAGCGTGCCGAGCAGCTCCGGCGCCCCGTCGACCGGGGTGACCCGGTGCGCGAGGCGGTTGCTCTCCCGGACGAACGGCCCGGCCAGCGCCGCCGGCAGGCCCATCAGCTCCAGCACCTCCGGCAGGTACCGGCCCGGGTGGCGGCAGTACTCCTCCACCGGGGCCAGGCCGCCGCCGACCACCTCGGCGTACGCGAGGGCGAACGCCTCCCTGGCCACGGCAAGGCTGTCGACCAGCACCCCGTCCAGGTCGAGCACCACCGCCCGGACACCGTCGGGTGCCGCCGTCCACGCCGTCGCGTCCGCGTCCACCGAGGCCACCTCCCGCCCGTCCGACCCGGCCCACGCCCGCCGGTAGGGGTGGCAGGCCCCGGGGCCCCCCGACTACGGTCAGGACCGTCGTCCCGGGCCCGCCGGCGCGGCGCAACGCGCCCACCCGCCGGGATCCGCCGGCGCCCCACCGACCATACCGGCGGCCCGGGTGCCCGTCGCCCGGTGCCGGCGCGCCCGGCCGGGTCGGCCCGGGTCCGAGCCGCTGGAGAGGGGTCGCACCATGCCGCTGCTGAGCTGGCTCTCGCAGGGCGCCGACGAACGTCCGGACGCGATCCGGGTCGACGACCGGGCGGTGTCCTGGGTGGAGCTGCGTCGCCTGGCCGCGGCGGTGGCCGACGAGCTGCACGGGGTCGACCGGGTGGCGATCGAGGCCAACGCGACCCTGGAGACGGTGGTCGGCGTGGTCGGCGCGCTGACCGCCGGAGCGGCGGTCGTGCCGGTCCCACCGGACGCCGGGCCGATGGAGCGCGACCACATCCTGCGCGACTCGGGGGCGACGGCGCTGCTGGCCCCGGCCGGCGCGGCCCGCACCGCCGACGGCGCGGGCCGGACCGTCGTGCCCGTCGACCTGACCCGGAGGTCGGACACCGTCCACCCCGAGCCCGACCCGGCCCGCACCGCGGTCATCCTCTACACCAGCGGCACCACCGGCGCCCCGAAGGGCGCCGTGATCTCCCGCCGGGCGGTCGCCGCCTGCCTGGACGGGCTGGCCGACGCCTGGGCGTGGACGCCGGACGACCTCCTGGTGCACGGCCTGCCGCTGTTCCACGTGCACGGGCTGGTGCTCGGCGTGCTCGGGCCGCTGCGGCTGGGCAGCCGGCTGCACCACGTGGGCCGGCCGCGTCCCGAGCGGTACGCGGCCGCGAACGGCTCGATGTACTTCGGCGTGCCGACCGTGTGGTCCCGGATCGCCGCCGACCCGGACGCGGCACGGGCGTTGCGTCCGGCGCGGCTGCTCGTCTCGGGCAGCGCGGCACTGCCGGCGGCGGTCTTCGCGGACCTCGCCACCCTCACCGGTCACCGGGCCGTCGAGCGGTACGGGATGACCGAGACCCTGATCACGGTGAGCGCCCGGGCGGACGGCCCGCGTCGGCCGGGCACCGTCGGGCTGCCACTGCCCGGGGTGCGTACGCGGCTGGTCGACGAGAACGGCGCGACACTCCTCGCCGACGGGGCGGCGATGGGCGAGCTCCAGGTCAGCGGCCCCACCCTGTTCGACGGGTACCTCAACCGTCCGGACGCCGACGCGGCGAGCCGCACCCCGGACGGCTGGTTCCGCACCGGGGACGTCGCCACCGTCGACCCGGACGGCTGGCACCGCATCGTCGGCCGGGCCTCCACCGACCTGATCAAGAGCGGCGGCTACCGGATCGGCGCCGGGGAGGTGGAGGACGCCCTGCTGGCGCACCCGGGGGTGCGCGAGGCCGCCGTGGTGGGGACCCCGCACCCCGACCTCGGCCAGCAGGTCACCGCGTACGTGGTGGGCGACGGGGTGGACGGGGCCGAACTGATCGACTTCGTGGCCCGGCACCTGTCGGCGCACAAGCGGCCGCGCGAGGTACGCCTGGTCGACGCGCTGCCCCGCAACGCCCTCGGCAAGGTGCAGAAGACCAGGCTGACCGCGGACTAGGGCTGGACGGCCGGGATGCTGATCGCGGTGGCCACCAGTCCCCGGTCGACCAGGAACCTGCCGGCGAAGGCCGTCACCCTTGCCCCGCCGAGGACCGGGCCGGGCACCAGCAGCCGGGCCTCGAACGTGCCGGCCGGATCGATCACGATGTCGGCCTCGGAGAAGTCCAGCCACCGGCCGGTGAGCGGGAACCACGCCTTGTACACCGACTCCTTCGCGCTGAACAGCAGGCGGTCCCAGCAGACAGCGGGGCGGGCCGCGCTCAGCGTGGCGGTGCGCGTCCGCTCCGCCGGCAGGGCGATCGCGTCGAGCACCCCGTCGGGCAGCGGCGCGTGCGGCTCGGCGTCCACCCCGAGGGTGGCGAACGCCGTCGTACGGCCGAGGACCGCCGCCCGGTAACCCTCGCAGTGCGTCATGCTGCCGACCACCCCGGCGGGCCAGACCGGGGCGCCCCGCACGCCGGAGACGATCGGCGCCGGGGCGAGGCCCAGCTCGCCGAGGGCCAGGCGGGCACAGTGCCGCACGGTGGTGAACTCCCGGCGCCGCTTCTCCACCGACCGGGCCACGAGCGCCTCTTCCTCGGGGAACAGGGTCAGGCCGGTGGGGTCGGTGAAGGACTCGGCCACCGCAACGGCGGAGGGCAGGATCTGCTCGATCACGTTCGCCGATGCTAGGCGCTGCGGCGACCCTCGCCGCCCCGGGGCTGCCGGTACCGTGCACCATAGGGGTCGGCTACGGGTGCCGGGCCACGCGCACGGCTGCCAGTCTGGGGGTGGGCCCCGATCCCACGGGCGGGGCACGCGGATCTTGGGTCGGATGGATGCGGGAAGCGGATGCTCACTGGCAAGGTGGTGCGGTTCGACGAGGTGCGGGGCTACGGGTTCATCGCCCCGGACGACGGCAGCGACGACGTGTTCGTGCACGCGAACATGCTGGACGGTGACAAGTGGGCGTTGACGCCCGGTGTCCCGGTGGAGTACGACGCGGTGGAGACCGACCGCGGCCCCAAGGCCGTGCTGGTGCGGGTGGTCGGCGCTGCCGCCGGAGCGGAGCGGAACGGGGCGTCCGGCCCCGTCGCGCCGGCCCGGGCCGGTGCGACGGTCACCGGCGGGCGCAGCCGGGACGGCGGGCAGGCCACGGGCGGCGCGGAGGACGACGAGGGCCTGTGCGACGTGCTCTCCGAGCGGGCCTTCTGCGCGGAGACCACCGAGGCGCTGGTGACCTCCGTGTCGGACCTGACGGGGGCGCAGATCGTGGCGGTTCGCGCCCGGATGCTGGACCTGGCCCGACGGCACGGCTGGGTGGAAGGCTGACCGCGCGGCGCAGGAGTCGGTGGGCGGGCCGGCTCAACCGGCGGCGACCAGCAGGGACTTCCTGATCCGGCCGAGCGCGCTGCGCGGCAGCTCGTCGACGAAGTGCACCCGCCGGGGGCGTTGACCAGCCGAGAGGTACCGGCCCACGTGGTCGATGAGCACCTGCGCGGTCAACCCCTCGGCGACGACGTACGCGGTGACCTGCTCACCGAGCGCGTGGTGCGGCGTGCCGACGACGGCGGCGTCCCGGACGCCGGGGTGACTCAGCAGGGCCTCCTCGATCTGCCCGGCGTGCATCCGCCGTCCCCGGCTGTGCACCACGTCGAGTCCGCGCCGCCCGATGATCCGATACGAGCCGTCCTCGGCGACCGTGGCCAGGTCGCCGGTGGCGTGCCAACGCCCGGCGGCGAAGCTTCGCCCGCCCCCGACGTAGCCGCTGAACAGCGTCGGCCCGCAGATGCTCAGCTCGCCGACCGATTCGCCGTCGGCCGGCACCGGCCGGGCCTCGCGGTCCAGCACCCGGGTCTCCACGCCGGGCAGGGGGGTGCCGACGGCACCGGCGACCGTGCGGTCGTCGGCCCGCCCGGTCAGCGCGATGAGCGTCTCGGTGGTGGCGTACGCCTGCACCGGTGAGTGCGAGGTGAGCAGCCGGAGACGTTCGGCCACGGCGCGGGCCAGTGGGGCGTCCGCGGAGACCAGCATCCGCGCCGCGGACAGCGACCGGGCCCACCGGGCGTTCAGCGCGATCCTGGACCACTGTTCGGGCAACGCCAGGTACATGGTGCCGATCGGCCCGGCGGCGGCGTTCCGGTCGAGGTGGACGAAGCGGCTGCCGACCCGCAACGCGCCGAGCAGGCCGACGACCAGGCCGTACGCCCGGAACAGCGGCGCGCCCTGGACCACGACGTCCTCCTCGCTCCAGCGCCACGCGTCGGCGAGCAGGTCGAGGTCGGCGGCGATGGCGCGCCGCGAGATGCGTACTCCGCGCGGCGGCCCGCCCGCGCCACCCGTGTAGAGAATGACCGCGTCGGCGCCGGGCGCCGGCTCGGGGTGCGGCGTCGAGGAGCGCTGGCGCAGGTCGACCGGGACGGTGGGCAGCCGGTGGGTACCGGAGGGGCTCCGGCCGAGGAGCACCGTCGCCCCGGACTGCCGCAGGATGCGGCCGCGTTCGCACTCGTCGGCGTCGGGGGGCAGTGGCACGAGCGGGACACCCGCGTGGACCGCGCCGAGCATTCCGACCACCGTCTCCAGGGTCGGCGTGCCGTCGACCGCGACCACGCCCGCGCCCCTGATCCGGTCGGCGACCGCGGTGACGCAGCCGAGCAGGGCCTCGCTGGAGAGCGTGCCGCCGGCCACCCTGACCGCATCGGCCCGGTCCGCGCCAAATCCCCGCAGCGCCGGCAGCAGTGTCATCTGTGCTATCCCCTGCACAGGGCGTCGACGAGTCGCGGCGGCAGCTGGGACATCACGACGGCCACAGAACCCTTCAGGTCATGGGCCCGCATGGCCCAATATCCGGCTATCCCGACGTTGGAAACGGGTGCCCCGAAATTAGGCCGGGCTATCGGCCCGGCACAACCCCTAGCTGCCCGGGCCGGGTCCCCTGCCTGCGCTGACAGGCCAGGTAGGACAGGATTCCGGTCCTCCTCCGGCGACAGCAGGCCCGACCGCCCTTCCCATGGCGGACACACAGGATGGACAACTGCTCCGCGGGACTGCCGGACATTGGAGGTGGCTTTTGCCGGTCGAATTATCGACCAGCACGGAGGAACCGTAGGGACATTGGCACTGGCCACCTTTTTCCAGAATCTAATTCCGCCGGTCACACAACGGCGCCAACGGCTATCCCCAGGCCCTGGGCGCATAATTCTTTTTTAACAACATAATCGTTTAATTTCCTAAAGGTCCGAATCGGTGGCGGGCCGGACGACGGGCGCCGAGTCCCGATCCCCGCCCGGCTTCGGCGGCCCGCAGTCGCACTTCGGGCACGCGATGTCTCACCCCGCAACAATCGGGAATCCTTCTAATTGTCGAGCCGCCCACCGGGGGCGGACCGGCCCCCGGAACCCGGGCCGGCGGGCCGGTCGCGCCGTCGACCCCGGGCGCGGGGTCCGGTCGCGAGCCGCGGCGGCACACGCGGCCTCCGGGCACGGGTCGGCCATGTTGACACTGAGTTGAGCAGCGCTTACCCGAACGGCCTCCGGACTTTCGTCCCACGCCCGGCGGGACGCCCGTGGGACCGGCGACAGGGGACGGTCCGGCACCGGCGGACGGGCGGACCGGAGCCCCGTCGCGGGCGGGGGCGGAGACGCGAACCGGGCCCCTACCACGCAAGATCGCGCCCGCCAATCGTCGAGCGGGCCAGAATGGGGCGGGACCAATGGGCCGCAAAGGCACCCTGTCACGTTACGAGATCGCCCGACGACCTTCCGCTGTCAAACACGCACCGAAGGCCCGGCAGAGCCGGCGGCGACACAGGCCGGATGTTTGCCCATCCTTTACAAACCTCGGCTTGCCGCCCAATTGCCGGACTGCCATACTCCCACCATCACAGTGGTCGATAGGGGGAGACCGACCCGGAGGGGCGGGGAATTATCGCCGACGCTGGCAGGGGGCGACCCCGAGTCGCCAGCTGATCAAGTTGGTCGATGTTTCGCCGACTACGTTCGATGGTCGTCTATATTTGCTAATAATGGAATGGGTCAAGAATTGCCGGTCTCCGATTTCGTCGAGCTCCAGGGCCGTGCAGGGCGGACGGCTCGTCGGGTGACCGCGCACCGCACCCTCCCTCAGGGGCCACGCCGATGGAGCTGATCGAGCGGTCGTGCCAGCTCAGCCTGCTGGAAAGCCGGCTGGCGGACCTGTCGCGAAACGACGCCTCCCCGACCGACCGCACGGTGACCGTGCTGACCGGTCCGGTCGGCTCCGGCAAGACCACGCTGTTGCAGGCCTTCGCCCGGCGGGCCGGCGGCTCCGGAGCGCGTGTCCTCGGCGCGAGTGCCTCCCGCGCCGAACGTACCGTCCCGCTCGAGGTCATCCGGCAAATCGTCCGGGCGGCGCCGTTGAGTGGAGCCGGCAGTCCGGACACCCTGGCCCGCCTCGGGCGGCTACTGGACGCGGGTGCCCTCACCTGGACCGACGCCGACGACACGGACCGCGAGGAGACGGCCCTGGCCACCGCCGCGATCGGTGGCGCGCTGCTGGAGATGACCACGCAGGGGCCACTGGTCATCGCGGTCGACGACGTCCACCACGCCGACGTGCCGTCGCTGCGGTGCCTCGACTACGTGGCCCGACGGATCTCCGCTCTGCCCGTGCTGATCATCCTGACGGAGGCGCCGCGCACCCGGCCGTGGCGTCCCGACGTGCACGCCGAACTGCTGCAACCGGCGAGGCTGCAGCGCATCCGGCTGCCACTGCTCACCGCCGAGGGGACGTTCCAACTGCTCGCCCAGCGACTCGGTGTTCCGGTCGCCCGGACCATCGCCGAGGAGAGCCACCGGATCAGCGGTGGCAACCCGCTGCTGGTGCAGGCGCTCGCCGAGGACCAGGCCGACGCGCCCCGGCCCGCCACCCGCCCGGTGGCCGGGGAGTCCTTCCGGGAGGCGGTGCTGAGCTGCCTGTACCGCTGCGACCACCTGGTGCTCAATGCCGCCCGGGTGCTGGCCGTGACCGGCGAGCCGCTGCACGGCAACCTGCTGCCCCAGCTCGTCGACGTACGGTCCCGGGCCGCGCTGGGCGCGATCGACGACTCGACCAGCGCGGGGTTGATCACCGCGCAGGGGCTGCGCCATCCGGCGGTGCGCCAGGCCGTGATCGACGGAACGACCGCCGAGGAACGCGCACGGCTGCACATGGAGGCGGCCTGCCTGCTGCACGACGACGGAGCGGCCCCGGCCCGGATCGCGCCCCATCTGGTCGGGATCGACGAGCTCGCCGAGCCCTGGATGGCGCAGACCCTGCTGGACGCCGGGGAGCAGGCGTTGCTCGACGGCGAGGTGGAGACCGCGCTGCGATACCTGCGCCGCGCGCACCGGGGCTGCGCCGGCGAGGGCCTGCGGGCACGGATCCGTTCCGCGCTGGTCCGCGCCGAGTGGCGCCTCGACCCGCAGGCCGCGATTCCCCACCTGGTCGGCGTCGTCACCGCCATCCGCGCCGGGCACCTCGGCAGCCAGCAGGCCGCCGGTCCCATCCAGTACCTGCTCTGGCACGGTGAGATCGACAAGGCCGTCGAACTCGTCAGCCACCTGAGCGAACGGGCGGACAGCGCCGATCCGAGGTCCGCTGCCGAGCTGCTCGTCACCACGAGCTGGATGTCGACCCTCTACCCCGGGGTGATGGTCGACCGGCCCGCGCCCACCGTGGCCGCCCGGGACCCGCTCACGCTGGCCAAGGTCAAGCGCGGGATCGAGGGTGCCACCCTGCTGTCCGCCGTGCTCGACCGCGGCGACGCCAGCGCGGTCGAGCAGGCCGAGCGGGCGCTGTCGACCACCGGGCTGGACGGCGAACCGAACATGTGGACCGCCGTATGCGCCCTCATCGCCATGATCTACGCCGACCGGTTGGACCTGGCCGGCGACTGGTGCGACCGGCTGGGCCGCGACCCCGCGACGCCGCGCTACCCCACCCCGTCGGCGATGCTCACGGCCCTCCGGGCGAGCGTCGCCGGACGGCTCGGTGACCTGCCCCGGGCCGAGAAGCTGGCGGACGAGGCGCTGGGTCAGCTCTCACCGAAGGGCTGGGGGGTGGTGATCGGGATACCGCTCTCCGTCCGGATCCGGGCCCTCACCTTCATGGACCAGCTCGACGCGGCGGCGACCTGCATCCAGATGCCGGTGCCCCCGGCGATGTTCGAGACCCCGATCGGGCTGCACTACCTCCAGGCCCGTGGGATGCACGCCCTCGCGGCCGGGAGCCCGGAGGCCGCACTGGCCGACTTCCAGCTCTGCGGACAGCTGATGGGCCGCTGGCGGCTGGACTTCTCGGGCCTCGTCCCGTGGCGGACCGAGTCGGCGCGGGCGTTGCTCCGGATGGGCCGCCGCCAGCAGGCCGGCAGGTTGGTCCGCGACGAGCTGGCCCGGCTGCGCCCCGTCCACGTCCGGTACCGGGCCGCCGCCCTGCGGGTCCTGGCCGCCACGGAGGACGGGCCGGACCGGATCCCGCACCTGCGCAGCGCCGTCCGGCTGCTGCGGCAGTGCGGCGACCGGATGGAGCTGGCGCACAACCTGGCCGACCTCGGGCACGCCTACCAGCAGGTCGGCGACCGGCGGCAGGCCCGCGTCGCGTCGCGGTCGGCCCGGCTGCTCGCCGAGGAGTGCGGCATCCCGATGCTGCGGCCCAGCGCCCCCACCGCCAGGAACGGTGCCGCCGAGGGCCGCCCCGACACCACGGTCGTGGTCCACGGGCTGACCGACGCGGAGTGCAGTGTGGCCACCCTCGCCGCCCAGGGGCACACCAACCGCGAGATCGCCGAGAAGCTCTTCCTGACCGTCAGTGCGATCGAGCAGCGGTTGACCCGGATCTACCGCAAGCTCGACGTCAACTCGCGCAGCGAACTGGCCGCCCGGCTGCGCCTGAACCGACCCGGCGCGACGGTCCTGGAACCGCCGTCGCGAGGCCCCGGCGACCCGGGCCGCTGGCCTCCCGGGCCCCGGCGGCGCTGACCGCCGCCGACCGTTCACCGCAACCCCCCTCTCCGCCTCCGCCGACCGCCGCCGGCCGTCCACGCGGACCTCGCCTGCGCCTGCGCTGATCGTCGCGGTCCTACCTCTCCGCGTCCGCCGTTCGTCGTCGGCCTCTCCGCCGCAGGGCCCCTCGGTGTCCGGCCGGTCGCCGCCGGGCTGCCGCCTCCGCCGGCCGTCGCCGGGAGTCCGCTCGCGGCCACTTTCCGTGCCGGCGGGCATGCGCCGCGAAGCCCGATGTGACACCATCGAGCCACACACCCGACACCAGCCACACATCGTGTCGCCATCTCCCCCGCCAGGCCGAGCCCGATACCCCTCACCGCGATTCGCGCAACCCCTAAATGCGGTCCAGGGCCGCAGGTTTTGTGCGCGAAACGATGGGGTCTCACGCCCGTTGTCGCACACCCGCGCCGGTGCCAGACTCGCCTCAACACGCGGACCGTACGGCGACAACCCCGGTCCGGCGGAAGTTTTCCAGGTCCACCCGGCACGGCGGCCCGGTGCGCTCCACCCCTACCCGGTAGACGCGGGTGGAGGGGCGGCTGTCCGGCAAGGGGGAGGCGGCGTCGGTCACACCGGGGTTCCCGGTTCCCGCGCCGCGTACGAGAAGGGCTGACACGCTGGTGTTGGTGCAGCAAGAGGAACAGACAACCCGTCTCCGGCGCGCGTTTCGCGCGTGCGAGGACCAGCAGCGCGGACACGTCGCGCTGGTCACCGGCGCCGTGGGGAGCGGCAAGACCAGCCTGCTGGAGTCGTTCAGCGAGTGGGCGGCGGGCGCCGGCGGGCAGGTGATGAGCGCCGCCGGCTCCCGGGCCGAACGCGGACTCCACCTGGGAGTGATCGGGCAACTGTTCCACAGCGCACGGCTCACGCCGGAGGCGACGGCGCGGGTCGAGAAGCTGATGCGGGACGCCACCTTCGCCGTACCACTGCCCGAGCCCGGCGGTGAGGCGGCCGACGGCGACCGGGCCTGGGCACCCCTGCTGCACGGCCTCTTCGCCACCCTGCTCGACCTGACCAACGCCGGGCCCCTGGTCCTCGCCGTCGACGACGTGCACCACGCGGACCCGGCCTCGCTGCACTGCCTTCTCTACGTGACCCGCCGGCTGCGCCACACCCGGATCATGGTCGTGCTCGCCGAGGCGTCGACGCTGCGCCCGCCGCACCCACTGTTCCGGGCCGAACTGCTCAGCCAGCCGCACTTCTCCCGGATCGGCCTGCCACCGCTGACCGTCGACGCCATCGCCCGGCTGGTCGACGGCGGAGCCGACAACGCCGACGCCCGGAGGACGGCCGAACTCTGCGTGCGCATGACCGGCGGCAATCCGCTGCTCACCCGGGCGCTGCTGGAGGAACGGGCCGACGGAGAGATGAGCGACGACTACGGCCCGGTCGTCGGCGACGCGTTCGACCAGGCCGTGCTCGGTTGCCTCTACCGGCACGAGCCGGGGGTGCGCCGGGTGGCGCAGGCACTGGCGGTACTCAACCGGCCCGCGCCGGCCGAGCTGCTCGGCCACCTTCTCGACGTGGTGCCCGAGTCCACGGCCCCGGCGGTACGGGTGCTGCGCACCTCGGGCCTGATGGAGGCCGACCAGCTGCGCCACCCGCGCATCCTGCGCTCGATCCTGGGCGACATGTCGGCCGACGAACGACGGAGCCTGCACCAGCGGGCCGCCGAGGTGCTGCACGACCACGGCGCCGAGCCGAGCGTGGTCGCCGAGCATCTGGTGGCCGCCGGCTCGACGAGCGCGCCCTGGATGGTGCCGGTGCTCCAGGACGCCGCCGGGCACGCGTTGGCGTCGGGCCGGCCCGACGTGGCCGCCGCGTGCCTGCGCCTGGTCTTCCGCGCGCCGGTGGACGAGCAGCAGCGGACCACCACCACCGAGATGCTGGTGAATGCCCGCTGGCAGATCAACCCGCTGACCGTGAACGGGCAGCTGACCGAGCTGGTGGAGAAGGCGCGGGCCGCCGGGTGGTCCACCGGAGCGGGCCTGTCCGCCGTGCCCTACCTGCTCTGGCAGGGCCGGGTGGACGAGGCCACCGAGGCGGTCAGCGCCTTCTCCTCGGACGAGGAGCAGGGCTCGGCCGGCCTGGCCGGTCGCCTGCGGATGATGCAGCTGCTGGTCTCCCTCTCCCACCCGGACCACCTGAACACCGTGCGGGAGACCCCGAGCACCTGGAGCCGGGCGGCGAACGCGCCGACCACGATCAGCCCGCTGCTCCAGGCGGTGACGGTGCTCGGCACCGCGCTGACGCCAGCCGCGGACAACGACACCGTGGCCACCGCCGAGCAACTGCTCCAGCGCCACCACACGGACGACGGCGCGCTGGGTCTGCTGACCGCTCCCCTGCTGGCGCTGCTCTGGGCCGGTCGGTCCGACCGGGTCGCGGTCTGGGGGGACGTGCTGCTCGGCCGGCCGGTGGCCCAGCACGCCCCGGTGTGGCGGGCCGTCATCCGGGCGGTCCGGGCGGAGGCGGCGTTGCGCGTCGGCGACCTGCCCGGTGCCGAGCACCACGCCCGGGCGGCGCTGGAGGACATGCCCGCCCCGGCCTGGGGAGTGGCGGTCGCCGGCCCGCTGGCCACGCTGGTCGCCTGCGCGACCGAGTCGGGCCGGTTCTCCGAGGCCGACCGGTGGCTCGCCCACCCGGTCCCGCCCGGCATGTTCCGCACCCCGCTGGGCCTGCACTACCTGGCCGCCCGGGCCCGGCACCACCTGGCCGTGCGTCGGCCACACGCCGCCACCACCGACCTGCGGCGGTGCGGCGAGCTGATGCGCGCCTGGGGCATCGACGCGGCCGGGCTGGTGCCGTGGCGGCTGGAGCTGGCCCGGGTCCAGCTCAGCGTCGGCAACAAGGCTCAGGCCACGCAGCTTCTCCAGGAGCAGCTGCGGGTGCCGCACGGGGTCGACGACCGGACCCGGGGTCGGACGCTCCGGCTGCTCGCCACCACCGCCGCCCAGGACCACCGGCGCAAGCTGCTCTCCGAGGCGGTCAACCTGCTCCAGTCCAGCGGCGACCGGCTGGAGCTCGTCCGGGCCCTCGGCGACACCGGTCAGACGCTGCAACGTGCCGGGGACTCGGCCCGCGCCCGACTGCTCGTCCGCCGGGCCTACCAGCTCGCCCAGGACTGCGGGGCGTCGGTGCTGGCCCAGCGGCTGATCCGCCGGGAGCCGGGCAGCGGGCTGCCGGCGTACCCGGCCGCCGCCGAGTTGCAGGAGCCCGACGACGGGCTGAGCGACGCCGAACGCCGGGTCGCCGCGCTGGCCGCCCAGGGGCACACCAACCGACAGATCTCCAGCAAGCTCTTCATCACCGTGAGCACGGTCGAGCAGCACCTGACCCGGGTGTACCGCAAGCTGGACGTGAAGCGGCGCACGGACCTGCCGTCACGGCTCGTCGCGTACGCGGAGGCGCTGGCCGACGAGACCCAGGGCGCCGCGTCCTGACGCAACGCCGAAGGGGCGCGGTGGGTGAGGCCCACCGCGCCCCTTCGCGCGTACGACAGCCGCGAGATCAGCCGACGGTACGACGGGCCGCCGCCTCGTCGCGTTGCCGCAGCACGAGGTCGGCGGCGGTGACCCCGCCGGCCTGCCGCATCCGCCGGCTCCACAGCTCCGCCCGCGCGCGGAACGTCTCCTCGCCCAGCAGTCACTCCAGCTTGGCGAGCACGTCCTCGACGTTCGGCGAGTCGGCACGCGCGACGGACAGCGACGGCAACTGCTCCTGGCGGAAGTTGACGGCGGCAGCGAGATGCCGACCACGAAGGGCGGCTGCCGGGTCTGCGCGGCGTCCATCGCCCAGCTGGCGCGACTGTCCACCACCGGCATCACCGGACGGGCCCGGCTCGGTCGGCGCCACCCGCCGGCGGAACCAGCGCTGGGCGGACGGATCGGTCACCCGGCACGACGACGCCGATGGCCCGGGCCGCGGGAGCGGCTCGGGCCATCGGCGTGTCGAGGTCTGTTCAGTTGGTCGGGTTCAGCTGCTGTTCCGTCAGTCCATGGCGCGGCGCATGAAGCCACGCATGCCGATCATCGAGAACACCACGAAGACCCCGGCGAGGACGCACATGCACAGCCAGAGCGGCAGCGACTCGACCCCGGGCGGGCCGACGAGCGACCGGGTCGCCTCGCTGATGTAGGTGAGCGGGTTGAGCGAGCAGATCACCTGGTACCAGCGCAGCGAGTCCAGGCCGAGCAGCGGGAACTGGGTCGCGCCGGTGAACATCAGCGGGGTCATCACCACGGTGAACATGATCTGGATGTGCTGCGTCGGCACCAGCGTGCCGAAGGCGAGGCCGACCGCCGCACCGACCAGCGCGCCGACCACCAGCACGCCGATCACCTTGAGCACGACCGCCCAGGGCCAGGTGACACCGAGCATGAGCATGCCGACCGGGATCAGCACCACGCCGGCGATCGTCCCGCGGATGCCGCCGAAGACGATCTTCTCCAGGGCCACCAGCGGGATCGCCATGGGCGACAGGAGGCGGTCCTCGATCTCCCGGGTGAAGGAGAAGTCCATCATCATCGGCAGCGCGGTGTTCTCCAGCCCGATCAGGAAGGCGTTCAGCGCGATGACGCCGGGCAGCAGCACGTTGCTGAAGTCGTTGCTGGCGTAGCCCAGGTCGCTGAGCACCTTGCCGAAGATCAGCAGCATGAACAGCGGCTGGATGAAGACCTGGAGCAGGAAGCCGACCAGCTCCCGGCCGGTGACGAACAGATCCCGCGAGAGCACCGCGCGGAACGTGGCGAACTGGTCCAGCGCGCGCACCGGCGGCGGCGCCGCGGCCGTCGAGGGCGCGGACGGGGTGGCGGGGGCGGCGACGCTCACCGAAGTTCCCTTCCGGTCAGGTGGATGAAGACATCTTCCAGGCTGGGCTGGCCGATGTTCAGGTCACGGACCTCGCAGCCCAGGTCGGCGAGGATCTTCATCGCCATCGGGATGGCGTTGGCCGGCTGGCCGCTGGTGTAGACCCGGAAGGAGAGCGGGGCGTCCGGATCGACAGGCGCGTCGGGGGCCGGCGCGGGCATCGGCATCGCCGGCATGCCGGGGAACGCCGGCGCGGCGGCGGGCGCCGGGGCGGTCACCTTGAAGTGTTCCACCTGCTCCACGTCCGGGATCGCGTCGAGCGCGGCCCGCACCTCCTCGGCGGGGGCGCCGGGGGTCACCACGAGGGTCAGGGTGCTGCTGCCCGGCAGCGTACGGGTCAGCGCGGACGGAGTGTCCATGGTCAGCAGCTTGCCGTGGTCGACGATGCCGACGCGGTCGCAGAGCTTCTCCGCCTCGTCCATGTCGTGCGTGGTGACCACCACGGTCACCCCGGCCCGCTTCAGCTCGGCGATCCGGTCGTGCACGAAGAGCCGGGACTGCGGGTCGAGGCCCGCGGACGGCTCGTCGAGGAAGAGCACCCGGGGCGAGTGCATCAGCGCGCGGGCGATCATCGTGCGCTGGGCGAGGCCGCCCGACAGGAAGTCGGTGCGGTGGTTCGCGAAGTCCTTGAGCCCCATCTGGTCCAGCAGCTCGTCCGCGCGACGGATGCGCTGCGCCCGGGGCACCCGGTGGTACGCCGCGTGGAACAGCAGGTTCTGCCGGACGGTCAGCGCCCGGTCCAGGTTCACCCGCTGCGGTACGACCGCCAGCAACTGCCGGGCGACGGCGGGCGCGCCGATCACGTCCGCGCCGCACACCCGGGCGCGGCCCGAGGTGGCCCGCACCCGTGTGGTCAGCACCCCGATCGTCGTCGTCTTGCCCGCGCCGTTCGGCCCGAGCAGGCCGAAGACCTCACCGGCGGCGACGGAGAAACTCAGCCCGTCCACCGCCGGTGGCATGTTGGGCTGGTACCGCTTGACCAGCTCCGTGACCACCACTGCCTCGTCCACGTCGTCATGCTCCGTCCTGAAACATCGGTCCGATAGATGTACGTGTGCCGATAGGGGGCGCTAGGGGCACACCAGGGGCGGCAACGTCACAGGCCCCGCGCGGTCAGCCACCGCTGCACCGTGCCGGCGAGTTCCGGCCCCCGGTCGGCGACCATGCTGAAGTGGTCGCCGGCCGCGTCCGCCACCTCGTGCGGGTACGGCCAGCGGGACCGCCAGCCGTCCTCCTCGCCGTCCCACTCCCCCAACGGCTCACTGGCGCGCACCAGCAGGGTCGGCGCCGCCATCTCGGCCGGCTGCCAGTCCAGGAACAGGGGCAGGTAGCCGGCCCACGCGGTCGTCCGCCAGTCGTCCATCGGCGTGTACGCGCTGTCCCGGTCGATCATCCCGTCGAGCAGCTGCGGCACCCACCCGCCGAGCACCTCGCTGTTCGCCGGGTAGGTGTCCATCAGCACCACCGCGTCCGGCGTCCGGCCCTGACGCTCCAGCTCGCCGGCGAGCAGGTTGGCCACCATCGCGCCGCCCGAGTGGCCGGCCAGCACGAACGGGCCGGCGCCGACGACGCGCAGCACCGTGTCGGCGTGCACCCCCAGCAGGGCGTCGAGGTCGGCGGGCAGCTCCTCGCCCACGCCGAAGCCGGGGTTGGGCAGGGCCCAGACGTTCCGCAGCCCCCGGAAGCCGGAGGCGAGCCGGGCGTACTCGTGGGCCCCGGAGAGCAGGGACATGGTGCAGCAGCACACCAACTGCGCCTCGGCGCCCCCCTCGGCCAACCGGAGGATGCCGGCCGGGCGGGTGAGCTGCGCCGGTTCGCTGAAGCTGGGCCGGAACTGGGCGAGCTTGACCAGGAGTTCGGCGTACCCGGCGGGGTCCTCGCGCGCCTTCGGCTGGTTGAACAGCCCACCGAGCAGGCCGCCACCGGCACTCTGCGGGGCGGGTCCCCCGGCGGCGTCCGGGGTGTCCCCGGCCTCGTCCGCGCCGACGAGCTGACCGAGCAGGTGGCGGGCCAGCGCCGTAGGGGTGGGGTGGTCGAAGAGCAGGGTCGCCGAAAGCTCCGCCCCGGTCTCCTGGCGCAGCGCGTCCCGCAGCTCCAGCGCGGTCAGCGAGTCGAAGCCGAGTTCCAGGAAGTCCCGGTCCTCCTCGACCGCCCCGGGCGAGGCGTGCCCGAGCACCGTGGCCACGCGCGCCCGGACCAGGTCCAGCAGGATCCGGTGCCGATCGCCGGCCGGGACGCCGGCCAGCCGGTCCCGCAGCACCCGGGCCGGGTCGCTCGCTTCGCCACCGGGCCCGGTGTCGCGGTCCGCGGCGGCCGCCGCCTCGGGCACGCCGCGCAGCAGCGGACTGGGCCGTACGGCGGTGAAGGCCGGCACGAACGCGGGCCAGTCGAGGTCGGCGACCGCGAGCTGGTCGTCGCCGCGCCCCACGGCCTGCTGCAGCGCGGACACGGCCAGTGCGGTGGGGAGCGGACGGACCCCCCGGCGGCGCAGCTGCGCCGGGTCGGTGACCTCGTCCGCCCAGGGCACCCACGCGACGACGGTGGCCGGACGTCCGGCGGCGCGCCGGCCGGCGGCCAGCGCCTCCAGCCCGGCACCGGCGGCCGCGGCGAGCGCCGCTCCCCCGCTGCCCCAGACGGCGGCGGTGGAGGTGAAGACGACGAACTCGTCGATCGGCCGGTCGGCGCAGATCCGGTCGAGCAGTTCCACCTCGGCGGTGCGGGCGGCCACGGCGTGGGCCAGGTCGCGCGGGTCCAGCATCGCGACCGGGTCGCCGGCCCCGTCGGAGTCGGCGACGTGCAGCACGGTGCGGACGCCGGTGCCGGCGGCGGCCAGCCGGT
Organism: Micromonospora sp. NPDC023633; assembly: GCF_040640035.1. Classification (NCBI taxonomy): domain Bacteria; kingdom Bacillati; phylum Actinomycetota; class Actinomycetes; order Micromonosporales; family Micromonosporaceae; genus Micromonospora; species Micromonospora sp. NPDC023633. Next base: position 36,394 of record NZ_JBFABB010000035.1, read on the forward strand.
CCAGCGCCCCGGGCAGCGCGTCGAGGTCGTCGACGGCGGTGACGGCGACGTCCCGGCCTGTCGCGCCGGCGGACGCCACGGGGCCGACGAGGACGAGGTGGGTCGCGCCGCGGTCGGCGAGCCACCGCAGCAGGTGCGGGGTGCGCACCGCCGCGGCCCCGTGCACCAGGACCGCGCCCCGGGGCCGCCAGTCCGCGTCGGCGGCGACGCCGGCCGGGGCGCGGGAGAGCCGCCGCGCGTACAGCCCGCCGGAGCGCACCGCCAGTTGGTCCTCGTCGCCGCCGGCCGCGACGAGCCGGGCGAGCGCGGCGAGCGCGGCGTCGTCCGGCTCCGCCGGCAGGTCGACCAGCCCGCCCCAGAGCCGCGGCTGTTCCAGCGCCAGCACCCGGCCCAGACCCCAGAGGTACGCGCCGGCGACGCCGGGCGCGGGGTCGTGCGCGCCGACGGCCACCGCGCCCCGGGTCACGGTCCACACCGGCGCGCTGCTGCCGGCGGCGCCGAGGGCCCGCACGAGCGCGGCGGTCGCGGCCAGCGCGGCCGTCCCGGTCGCCCCGGCCGGCTCCCCCGCCGCCAGCAGCGAGAGCACGACGGACGGGGCGCCGCCGGCGGGCAGGGCCCGGGCGATCTCGTCCGGGTCGTCGGTCACCGCCACGAGCACCGGGGCCAGGCCCTCGGCGCGCAGTGCGGCCAGCACGGCCGTGGCGTCGGTCGCCGCCCCGGCCACCACCAGGCATGCGCCGGTCGGCGCGGTGCCGGCGGAGGGTGCGGCGACGCGGACCCACTCGGCGCGGTACCGCAGGCCGTCCAGCTCGGAGCCGCGACGCCGCCGGTCCCGGTAGGACGCCAGGGCGGGCAGCAGTTCGGCGAGCGCCTCGTGCCGGTCCGCGCCGAGGCCGAGCGCGGCGGCCAGCGCGGCCGGCTGGTCCTCCGCCACGGCGGCCCAGAACTCCTCGTCGTCGCCGGGTGCGGCGGGCTGACCGAGGTCGACGGCGGGCGGGTCCGGCCAGTACCGCTCGTGGTGGAACGCGTAGGTGGGCAGCTCGATCCGGGCGGCGTCGCTGCCGGCGAAGAGAGCCGGCCAGTCCACCCCGGCTCCGCGCAGGTCGACGGCGGCGAGCGCGGCGAGCAGGGTGGCCGGCTCCGGCTGGTCCCGGCGGCCGAGCGACGCGAAGGCCGCCGGCTCGACGTCGGGCAGGCACTCGCGGGCCAGCGCGGTCAGGGCGCCGTCGGGGCCGAGCTCCAGGAAGGTCGCCACGCCGGCGGCGGCCAGGGTGGCGATCCCGTCGTGGAAGCGGACGGTGTCCCGGACGTGGTCGACCCAGTAGCCCGGATCGGTGGCCTGGGCGGCGGTGAGCGGCTCGCCGGTGCGGTCGGAGACGACCAGCAGGGTCGGCGGGTGCCAGGTGACCTTCTCCGCGACGACCCGGAAGTCGGCAAGCATGCCGTCCATCCGGGCCGAGTGGAAGGCGTGGCTGACGCGCAGCCGGCGGGACCGCCGGCCCTGGGCGGCGAGCCGTGCGCCGGCCGCGAGCACGGCCTCCTCGTCGCCGGAGAGCACCACCGACCGGGGACCGTTCACGGCGGCCAGCGACACCCGCTCGTCGAGCAGCGGCATCACCTCCGCTTCGGACGCCCGCACCGCCAGCATCGCCCCGCCGGCCGGCAGTTGCTGCATCAGCCGGCCCCGGGCGGCCACCAGGCTCGCCGCGTCGGCCAGCGACAGCACACCGGCGACGTGCGCCGCGGCCAGCTCGCCGACCGAGTGGCCGAGCAGGTGCTGCGGGCGCAGCCCCCACGCGGTGACCAGCCGGAAGGCGGCGACCTCGTAGGCGAACAGTGCCGGCTGGGTGAACTCGGTCCGGTCCAGCAGCGCCGCCTCGGGCGAGTCGGGGTCCGCGAAGACCACCTCCCGCAGCGGTCGCCCCAGGTGCCGGTCCAGCTCCCCGGCCACCTCGTCGAAGGCGGCGGCGAACACCGGGAACCGGCGGCAGAGCTCGGCGCCCATGCCGAGGCGCTGGGCGCCCTGGCCGGTGAAGAGGAACGCGACCTTGCCGGCCGGGCGGGCCACCCCGCGTACCACGCCGGAGGCGTTGCGGTCCTCGGCGACCGCGCGCAGGCCGGCCAGCAGCCCGTCGGAGTCGTCGCCGATCACCGCGGCCCGGTGCGGCAGCGCCGCCCGGGTGGTGACCAGCGAGTACGCGACGTCGGCCGGGGGCAGGTCGGGGTGGGCGGCCAGGTGGTCCAGCAGCCGCCGGGCCTGCCCGGCCAGGGCCGGCGCCGACCGGGCGGAGACGATCCAGGGGGCCGGCGGGGCGGGCGTGCCGGCCGGCCGGGCGCCGGCGGTGTCCGCCTCGGCGGCCTGCTCGATGATCACGTGCGCGTTGGTGCCGCTGATCCCGAACGCGGAGATCCCCGCCCGGCGCGGCTGCCCGGTCTCCGGCCAGGGCTCCGCCCCGGTCAGCAGGGACACCGCCCCGGCCGACCAGTCGACGTGCGGGGTGGGCTCGTCCACGTGCAGGGTGGGCGGCAGCACCCCGTGCCGCATCGCGAGCACCATCTTCATCACGCCGGCGACGCCCGCCGCCGCCTGGGTGTGCCCGATGTTCGACTTGACCGACCCCAGCCACAACGGCCGGTCGGCCCGGCGCTCCTTGCCGTACGTGGCCAGCAGCGCCTGCGCCTCGATCGGGTCGCCGAGCGTGGTGCCCGTGCCGTGCGCCTCGACGGCGTCCACCTGGTCGGCGGTCAGCCCCGCGTTGGCCAGGGCCTGCCGGATCACCCGGCGCTGGGACGGGCCGTTCGGGGCGGTCAGCCCGCTGCTCGCCCCGTCCTGGTTGACGGCGCTGCCGCGCACCACGGCGAGGATCGGGTGGCCGTTGCGGCGGGCGTCGGAGAGCCGCTCGACCAGCAGCATGCCGGCCCCCTCGGACCAGCCGGTGCCGTCGGCGGCGGCGGCGAACGACTTGCACCGGCCGTCGGTGGACAGCCCACGCTGCCGGGAGAACTCCACGAAGACGGTCGGGGTGGCCATCACCGACACCCCGCCGACCAGCGCCATGGTGCACTCCCCCAGCCGCAGCGCCTGGCAGGCGAGGTGCAGCGCGACCAGGGACGAGCTGCAGGCCGTGTCGACGGTGACCGCCGGCCCCTCCAGCCCGAGGGCGTACGAGATCCGGCCGCTGGCCACGGCGGCGGCGCTGCCGGTGCCGAGGTAGCCCTCGACGCCGCCGCTGACCCCGGTGAGCAGCGCGGCGTAGTCGCCCTGGCTGCTGGTCGCCGCGTACACGCCGGTGGGTGCGCCGCGCAGCGTGGTCGGGTCGATGCCGGCCCGCTCGAACGCCTCCCAGGCGGTCTCCAGCAGCAGCCGCTGCTGCGGGTCCATGGCGAGGGCCTCGCGGGGACTGATGCCGAAGAAGGCGGGGTCGAAGTCCCCGGCGGAGTAGAGGAACCCGCCCTCCCGCACGTACGACGTGCCCCGGCTCTCGCGGGCGGGGTCGGGGTCGTAGAGCGCGCCCAGGTCCCAGCCCCGGTCGTCGGGGAACGCCGACATCGCGTCCGTGCCGGCGGCCACCAGGTCCCACAACTGCTCGGGCGACCCCACGCCGCCGGGGAACCGGCAGCTCATTCCGATGATCGCCACCGGCTCGCTGAGCGCGGCGGTGAGCTGCTGGTTCTGCTGCTTGAGCTTCTGGTTGTCGAGCAGGGACGCGCGCAGCGCGCCGACGACCTCGTCCAGTGAAACACTCATCGGGGGCTCCTCAGGGCAGGCCGGGTCACGAGTCGGAGCCTTCCAGGGCCATCCGGACCAGGCCGGCGACGTCGAGTTCGCGGATCTGGTCCTCGGGCGCGGGCGGCGCGGCCGGGGCGACGGGCGCCACGGCCGGCGAGCCGGCGCTCGTACGGGCCAGCTGGAGCAGCTGGTCGAGCAGGCCCGCCTGACGCAGCTCGTCCAGCGGGATCGCGGCGAGGGCCCGGCGGACCGACTCCTCGTCGCCGCCGTCACCGGCGTCCCCGTCCCCGTCTCCGAAGAGCTCCTCGTAGAGGTGGTCGGCCAGGCCGGCCGGGGTCGGGTAGTCGAAGACGACCGTGGTGGGCAGGTCGTGCCCGGTCGCCGCGCTGAGCAGGTTGCGCAGCTCCACGGCGGTGAGCGAGTCGAAGCCGAGGTCCAGGAAGCCCCGGTCGGTCTCGATCACGTCGCCGGAGGAGTGGCCGAGCACCTTCGCCGCGTCCTCCCGCACCATCTCCAGCAGCGCGGCCCGGCGCTCCTCACCGGGCAGTGCCCGCAACCCGGCGAGCAGGTCCCGGGCGACGGACGCGGGCGCGTCCGACGCGTCGGCGGGGGTGACGGCCAGCGCGCGTACGGCCGGCAGGTCGGCCAGCAGCGGGCTGGGCCGCAGCGAGGTGAACAGCGGCTCGAAGGTCGCCCAGTCGACGTCGGCGACGGTGACGCAGGTGTCGCCGGCGGCCAGGGCGTGCCGCAGTCCGGCCATCGCCACGCCCGGCGGCATCACCCGCAGGCCACGGCGGCGCAGCTGCTCCGCCGCGCCCTCGGTGAACATGCCCGACTCGGTCCACGGTCCCCACGCCACGGACGTGGCCGGCAGGCCCCGGCCGCGCCGCCGCTCGGCGAGCGCGTCGAGGTAGGCGTTGCCGGCGGCGTACGCGCCCTGCCCGCCGCTGCCCCACACCGCCGAGATGGACGAGAAGAGCACGAACGCGTCCAGTTCGACGCCGTCGAGCAGCTCGTCGAGGTGCTCGGCGCCGGACAGCTTCGGGGCGATGACGTACGCCAGGTCCTCCAGGGTGGTGTCGGCCAGCGGCACCACCTCGCTGACCCCCGCGGCGTGCACCACCGCGCGCAGCGGCGGTCCCTCCCGCCCGAGGTCGGCCAGGAGCTCGGCCACCGCGTTCCGGTCGGCGGCGTCGCACCGGGCGACCCGGCAGTCCACCCCGAGGCCGGTCAGCTCGGCGAGCAGGTCGGTGGCGCCCGGGGTGTCGGTGCCCCGCCGGCTGGTCAGCACCACCCGTTCCGCGCCGGCGCCGGCCACCCAGCGGGCCACGTGCCCGCCGAGCGCGCCGGTGCCGCCGGTGATCAGCACCGTGCCCCGGGGCTGCCACGGCGCGGGGTCCCCGGCGGTGACGGCCGGGACGAGCCGCCGCACCAGCACCCCGGACTCGCGGACGGCGAGTTGGTCCTCCACGCCGCCGCCGGTCAGGATGCCGCCGAGCCGCATCGCCGTCCAGGGTTCGAGGTCGGTGGGCAGGTCGACCAGCCCGGCCCAGCGGCCGGGCTGCTCCAGCGCGGCCACCCGGCCCAGGCCCCACAGCATCGCCTGCCGGGGGTTGGCCGGGGCGTCACCGTCGCCGACGCCGACGGCGCCCTGGGTGACGCACCAGAGCCGGGCCGGGGCGTCGAGGTCGACGAGCTGCTGGAGCAGGTGCACGGTCGCGGCGAGGCCACGGGGCAGGGCCGGGTGCTCGCCGTGCGGGGTGTCGTCCAGGCCGAGGAAGGAGAGGATCGACAGTGGCCCGTCGGCCACGCCGAGCGCCTCGGTGAGGACGTCGGCGAACCCGCCGCACAGCTCGTCGGGGTCGGCGGCGGTGTCCACGGGCACGATGGTCACCTCGGTGCCCAGGGCCCAGGTGCAGGAGTGCAGGTCGGGGTCGTCCGCGCGGTCGGCGGGCAGCAGCACCAGCCAGCGGCCGGGATCCTGCTCCTCCGGGGCCTGCGCGATGGGCTCCCAGACGACCCGGTACCGGCTGCCGTCCACCAGGGCCCGCTCCCGGCCGCGCCGCCGCCACGCGGACAGGGCGGGCAGCACGGTCCCGAACGGCTGGTCGCGGTGCACGTCGAGATCGCGGGTCAGCGACTCGAGGTCCTCGGCCTCGACCGCCGCCCAGAAGCGGCGCTCGACCTCGGTGCGGTCGTCCTCGGCCGCCAGGGTGGCCCAGGGCGGCGGCTCCGGCCAGTAACGCTGCCGGTCGAAGGCGTAGGTGGGCAGGTCGACCCGCTGCGCGCCGGTGCCCTCGTAGAGGGTGGACCAGTCCGGGGAGACGCCGTGGGCGTGCAGCGCGGCGACCGCCCGCAGCAGGGTGGTCGGCTCGGCACGGTCCCGACGCAGGGCGGGCACGACCAGGGGGGCCCGGCCGCCGGCCGGTGCGTCCTCGGCCAGGACGGCCTGGGCGAGGGCGGTGAGCACCCCGTCCGGGCCGATCTCGACGTAGCCGGTGACGTTGCGCTCCCGCAGCGCCGCGACGGCGTCGGCGAAGCGCACGGCGTCGCGGGCGTGCCGCACCCAGTACTCCGGCGTGCCGAGCTCCGTCGCGTCGACGGGCGTGCCGGTGACGGTGGAGATCATCGGGATGGTCGGGGCCTTGTACCGCAGCCGTCCGGCGACGGCGGCGAGGTCGTCGAGCACCGGGTCCATCAGCGGGCTGTGGAACGCGTGGCTGACCGCCAGCCGCCGGATCCGGACGCCGCGGGCGGACCACTCGGCGGCCAGCTCCTCGACGGCGTCGCCGGCCCCGGACACCACGACGGCGGCGGGACCGTTGACGGCGGCGACGGAGACCCGGTCGGCGCGCTCGCCGAGCGCGGCGGTCACCTCGGCCTCGGTGGCGGCGATGGCGAGCATCGCCCCGCCGGCCGGCAGCGCCTGCATCAGCCGGCCCCGGGCGGCGACCAGCTCGGCGGCGTCGGCCAGGGAGAGCACCCCGGCGGCGTGGGCGGCGGCGAACTCGCCGATGGAGTGCCCGGCGACCGCGTCGGGGCGGACGCCCCACGCCTCGAGCAGCCGGAACAGCGCCACCTCCACGGCGAAGAGCGCCGGCTGGGTGAACTCGGTCCGGTCCAGCGCCTCGGCCTCGGCGGTGTCGGGCTCGGCGAAGAGCAGCGGCTTCAGCGGGCGGGGCAGGTGCGCGTCGAGGGCGGCGCAGGCCTCGTCCAGCGCGGCGGCGAAGACCGGGAACGCCTCGGCCAGCTCGCGACCCATACCGGCCCGCTGGGCCCCCTGCCCGGAGAAGAGGTACGCCACCTTCGGCCGGGACGCGGCCACGCCGGTGACCACCAGCGGCGAGTCCTCGCCGGCGCCGAGGGCGCGCAGCCCGGCGCCCAGCGCGACCCGGTCGGCGGCGAGGACGACGGCCCGGTGCTCCAGGGTGGCCCGGGAGGTCGCCGACGACCAGCCGACGTCGACCGTCCGCGGGGCCTCCAGCCCGGTGAGCTGCTCGGCCCAGCGGTCCGCCTGGGCGGCCAGCGCGACCGCGGTCCGTCCCGACAGCAGCACCGGCACCACCGGCAGCCGGGCCGGGTCCCCCGTCGGCGGCTCGGCGACGGACGGCTCCGGGGCCTGCTCCAGGATGGTGTGCGCGTTGGTGCCGCTGATGCCGAACGAGGAGACGGCGGCCCGGCGCGGGTGGCCGGTGACCGGCCACGGGCGGCCCTCGCCGAGCAGCTCGACCGCGCCGACGCTCCAGTCGACCTGGTCGGTGGGCTCGTCGACGTGCAGGGTCTGCGGCAGGTAGCCGTGCCGCAGCGCCAGCACCATCTTGATGATCCCGGCGACCCCGGCGGCGGCCTGGGTGTGCCCGATGTTGGACTTGATCGAGCCGAGCCAGAGCGGCTGGTCGGCGGGCCGCTCCCGGCCGTACGTGGCGAGCAGCGCCTGCGCCTCGATGGGGTCGCCGAGCTTGGTGCCGGTGCCGTGCGCCTCGACGGCGTCCACGTCCGCCGGGGTGAGGCCGGCGTTGGCGAGCGCCTGCCGGATCACCCGCTGCTGCGACGGCCCGTTCGGCGCGGTGAGGCCGTTGGAGGCGCCGTCCTGGTTGACGGCGCTGCCCCGGATCACCGCGAGCACGGGGTGGCCGTTGCGGCGGGCGTCGGAGAGCCGCTCGACGAGCAGCAGACCGAGGCCCTCGCCCCAGCTGGTGCCGTCGGCGGCCGAGGCGAACGCCTTGACCCGGCTGTCCGGGGCGAGGCCCCGCTGCCGGCTGAAGCCGACGAACACCCCGGGGGTGGACATGACGGTGACGCCGCCGACGAGGGCGAGGGAGCACTCCGAGCGGCGCAGCGCCTGGCAGGCCCAGTGCAGCGCGACCAGCGACGACGAGCAGGCGGTGTCCACCGAGACGGCGGGCCCCTCAAGCCCGAGGGTGTAGGACACCCGGCCGGAGAGCACGCTGCCGGCGTTGCCGGTCATCAGGTGCCCCTCGGCGCCCTCGGCGCTGAACATCAGGTTCCGGTAGTCCTGGTAGTTGGTGCCGACGAAGACGCCGGTGGGGCTGCCGCGCAACGCGTGCGGGTCGATCCCGGCCCGCTCGATCGCCTCCCAGGACGCCTCCAGCAGGAGCCGCTGCTGCGGGTCCATCGCGAGGGCCTCGCGGGGGCTGATGCCGAAGAAGCCGGCGTCGAAGTCGGCGGCCCCGGCGACGAAGCCGCCCTCGCGGGCGTAGCTGGTGCCCTCCTTCTCCGGGTCGGAGTCGAAGAGCCGGTCGAGGTCCCAGCCCCGGTCGGTGGGGAACTCGCCGATCGCGTCGCCGCCGGCGGCGAGCAGCTGCCACAGCTGCTCCGGGGTGTCCGCCCCGCCGGGGAGGCGGCAGCTCATCGCCACGATGGCGATCGGCTCGTCGTCGTCGGCCGGCGCGGCCGGGGCGGGGGTGGCCACGTCCGGGGCGGCCCCGGTGAGCAGTTCGTCGAGGTGCGCGGCGAGCACCGTCGGGTTCGGGTAGTCGAAGGCGAGCGTCGCGGGCAGCCGCAGGTCGGTGGCGGTGGCCAGGAAGTTGCGCATGTCCACGGCGGTCAGCGAGTCCAGGCCGAGGTCGCGGAAGGGCAGCGTGGCCGGGATGTCGTCGGCCGCGCCGTAGCCGAGCGCTGTCGCCGCGCACTGGCGGACCAGCTCCAGCAGCGTCGCGGCGCGCTCCGCCGCAGCGAGCCCGGCGAGCTGCCGTGCCAGGGCCGACGGTACGTCCGGCTCCTCCTCGGCGGCCTCCTGCGGGGCCGGCCGCGTCGCCTCGCGCACCTCGGCGAGGTCGTCGATCAGCGGGCTGGGCCGGACCAGGGTGAACGCGGGGGCGAAGCGGGCCCAGTCGATGTCGGCGATCAGGGTCGTGGGCTCGCCGCGCCGCAGCGCCCGGGTGAGCGCCTCGACGGCCAGGTCCGGGTCCATGCCGACCATGCCGCCCCGGCGCAGCCGCTGCTGGGCGCGTTCGTTGTCGGCGGGCAGGCCTGCCCCGCTCCACGCGCCCCAGGCCACCGAGAGGGCGGGCCGGCCCTCGGCCCGGCGTCGCTCGGCGAGGGCGTCGAGGAACGCGTTCGCCGCCCCGTACGCGCCCTGCCCGGCGTTGCCGGTGGTGCCGGCGACCGAGGAGAACAGCACGAAGGCGTCCAGATCGAGGTCCCGGGTCAGCTCGTCCAGGTGGGCGGCGGCGGCGCACTTGGGCGCGGCGACGGTGTGCAGGCGCTGCGGGGTGGCGGTGTCCACGATCCCGTCGTCGAGGACGGCGGCGGTGTGCAGCACGGCGGTCACCGGGGCGTCGGCGGGGACGGCGGCGAGCAGGTCGGCCACCTGCGCCCGGTCGGCGGCGTCGCAGCGGGCCACGGTGACGCGTACGCCGAGGCCGGTCAGCTCCGCCTCCAGTTCGGCGGCGCCCGGGGCGTCCGGGCCGCGGCGGCTGGCCAGCAGGACGTGCGCGGCGCCGGAGCGGGCCGCCCACCGGGCCAGGTGCCCGCCCAGCCCGCCGGTGCCGCCGGTGATCAGCACGGTGCCGCGCATCCGCCAGGTGTCGTCGGACGTGGCCGGCTCGGGTTCGGTGATCCGGGCGAGTCGGCGGACGAAGACCCCCGACGCGCGCACGGCGAGCTGGTCCTCGCCGTCGCCGAACTGGTCCTCACCGTCGCCGTCGCCGAACTGGTCCTCGCCGCCGGCGGCGCCGAGCGCCGCGCAGAGCAGGGCGCCGGCCTGCGCGTCGAGGGTCTCCGGCAGGTCGAGCAGGCCGCCCCAGCGGGCGGGGTGTTCGAGGGCGACCGCGCGGCCGAGCCCCCAGACGGAGGCGGCGACGGGGCTCGGCGCCGGGTCGTCGGCGCAGGCCGCGACGGCTCCCCGGGTTGCGCACCACAGCGGCGCCTCGACGCCGAGCGTCCCGAGCGCCTGCACCAGCAGGGCCGTGCCGGAGACGGCCAGCGAGGTCGCCGGGTGCTCCGGGTGCGCCCGCTCGTCCAGGCCCAGCAGCGAGAGCACGGCGACGGGTCCGTCCGGGCCGGGGAGCGCGGCGCGCAGCGCGTCGGCCAGCGCCGCCGGGTCGTCGGTGGCGTCCAGCGCCACGGGTACGACGTCCGCGCCGAAGTTGCCGAGCGCCGCCAGCACGTCGGCGACCAGGGGGTCGTCGCCCAGCGCCGCGGGCACCGGGACGAGCCAGCTGCCGGCGAGCCAGGTCAGCGGCAGGTCGGGCACCGCCCGCCAGGTGACCCGGTAGCGCCACCGGTCGATGTCCGGCGCGCCGTCGGGGGCGGCGAGGAAGACCGGCGGCGCGGGCCAGTACCGGTGGTGGTCGAAGGCGTACGTGGGCAGGTCGACGGCGGCCGCGGTGGGGAGGACCTTCCTCAGGTCGACGGGCAGGCCGATGGCGTGCGCGGTGGCGAGGTTGGTCAGCAGCCGGGTCGCGTCGTCGTCGTCGCGGCGCAGGCTGCCGAGGGTGTGGCCGGTGACGCCGCTGTCGTCGAGGATGGCCGTCACCGGCATCGTCAGCACGGGGTGGGGGCTGATCTCGACGAACGTGGTGTGCCCGGCGGCGACGGCCACCCGCACGGCCGCGTCGAAGAGCACCGTGCGGCGCAGGTTGTCGTACCAGTAGTCCGCGCCCATGGCGATCGGGTCGACCCAGTCCCCGGTCAGGGTGGAGACCAGGCGGGTGTGACCGACCTGCGGCGTCACGTCGGCCAGGTCGGCCCGCAGCTGCTCGGCGACCTCCTGCACCGCCGGCGAGTGCGACGCGTAGTCGACGGGGATCAGCCGCGCCCGGACCCCCTCGGCCTGGCACGCCTGCACCAGGTCGGCGACGTGCTGCGGCGGGCCGGACACCACGACGGTGGCCGGGCCGTTGACCGCCGCCACCCCCACGCCCGGGAAGGCCGGCAGCCGCTCGGCGACCGCGTCGGCCGAGAGGTCCACCGACGCCATCGTCCCGGTGCCGCGCAGCACCGCCAGGGCGCGGGAGCGCAGCGCCACGGTCCGCGCGGCGTCCTCCAAGGTCAGGATGCCGGCGACGCACGCCGCGCCGATCTCGCCCTGCGAGTGGCCGATGACCGCCTGCGGGGTCACCCCCGCGTGCTGCCACACCGCTGCGAGGGCGATGCCGACGGCCCACAGGACGGGCTGCACGACCTCGACCCGCTCCAGCCACGACTCGTCGTCGCCCGTCAGCACCGAGACGAGGTCCACGTCCAGGTACGGGGCCAGGGCCCGCTGGCACTCGGCCAGCCGCGCGTCGAACACCGGCGTCCGGCCGACCAGACCGGCGGCCATCCGCGCCGACTGGGCGCCCTGCCCCGGGAAGACGAAGACGGGGCCCGCGCCGGGGCTCGACGACACACCGGTGACCACGTTCGCGGCCGGCAGGCCGGCGGCGACCGCGTCCAGCCCGGCCAGCAGCTCCTCGGCGGTCGAGGCGACCACGGCGGCGCGGTGGTCGAACGTCGACCGGGTGGCCGCCAGGGACCAGCCCACCGCCGCCGGGTCCGTCCCCTCCCGCTTGCGCAGGTACGCCGCGAGTCGGGCGGCCTGCCCGGCCAGGGCGGCCTTCGACCGGGCCGACACCGGCCAGAGGAACGCGTCGGCGGCGACCAGGCCGGGGGCGGAGTCGGACGGGCGGCCCTCGGCCGGCTCGTCCGGCTGCTCGATGATCACGTGAGCGTTGGTGCCGGAGATGCCGAACGAGGAGACGGCTCCCCGCCGCACCCGGCCAGTCTCGGGCCACGGCCGCGCCTCGGTGGCCAGTTCCACCGCGCCGGCCGTCCAGTCGATGTGCGGCGACGGCGCGTCGACGTGCAGCGTCGCCGGGACGACGCCGTGCCGGATGGCGAGCACCAACTTGATCACGCCGGCCACCCCTGCGGCGGCCTGGGCGTGGCCGATGTTCGACTTCACCGAGCCGAGCAGCAACGGCGGGGCCTCCCCCCGGTCCTGCCCGTACGTGGCGATGAGCGCCTGCGCCTCGATCGGGTCGCCCAGCTTGGTGCCGGTGCCGTGCGCCTCCACGACGTCGACGTCCGCGGTGGACAGCCTGGCGGAGGCGAGGGCCTGGCTGATCACCCGCTGCTGCGCCGGCCCGTTCGGGGCGGTCAGCCCGTTCGACGCGCCGTCCTGGTTGACGGCGGAGCCGCGCACCACCGCGAGGACGCGGTGGCCGTTGCGGCGGGCATCCGACAGCCGCTCGACCAGCAGCCAGCCGACGCCCTCGGAGAACCCGGCGCCGTCGGCGGCGGCGGCGAACGACCTGCACCGCCCGTCCGGGGAGAGGGCGCGCTGCCGGCTGGAGCCGATGTAGAGGCCCGGGGTGGCCATCACGGTCACCCCGCCGGCCAGCGCCAGGTCGCACTCCCCGGCCCGCAGCGCCTGCACCGCGAGGTGCAGCGCCACCAGCGACGACGAGCAGGCCGTGTCGATGGAGACGGCGGGCCCCTCCAGCCCGAGGGCGTACGACACCCGGCCCGACGCGACGGCCGCCGCGCCCCCGGTCATCGAGTGCCCCTCGTCGCCGTCCGGCGACACCATCAGCAGGGTGCCGTAGTCCTGCCCGTTGGTGCCGACGAACACCCCGGTCCGGCTGCCGCGCAGCGAGGCGGGGTCGATGCCGGCCGACTCGACGGCCTCCCAGGACGTCTCCAGCAGCAACCGCTGCTGGGGGTCCATGGTCAGCGCCTCGCGGGGCGAGATGCCGAAGAAGGCGGAGTCGAAGTCCCCGGCCCCGTCGACGAACCCGCCCTCCCGGGCGTACGAGGTGCCCGGGTGGTCGGGGTCGGGGTGGTAGAGGCGCTCCAGGTCCCAGCCCCGGTCGTCGGGGAAGGGGGCAACGGCGTCCCGGCCGTCCCGCAACAGCTCCCACAGGTCGTCGGGGTTGCGCACCCCGCCGGGCAACCGGCAGCTCATCGCCACGATCGCCACCGGCTCCAGTTCCTGGGACTGTGCCTCACTGAGCCGGCGGCGGGTGTCGTGGAGATCAGCCATGACCCGCTTGAGGTAGTCGCGGAGCTTGTCTTCGTTGGCCATCGGAGTGCCGCTTCCTCGAAAGGGACGGGAGAGAGCTGGAGCTGGAAGGTCAGGAGATGCCGAGGTCCTTGTCGACCATCGCGAACAGTTCGTCGTCGGTGGCGTCGTCGAGGTGCCGGCCGATGTCGGCGCCACCGCTGTCCTGGGCGAGCCGGGAGAGCATCGCCTGCAGGCGTACGGTGGCCCGCACCCGGGCCGCCTCGTCCCGCGCCACCACGTCGAGGCTGTCGGCGATCCGGTCCAGATCGTCGAGGAGGGCGGTCGGGGTGACCACGTCGTCGTGGGCGACCTCGGCGAAGAGGTACTCCGCCAGGGTCGTCGGGGTCGGATAGTCGAAGACCAGGGTGACCGGAAGGGCCACGCCGGTGGCCGAGCCGAGCCGGTTGCGCAGCTCGACAGCGGTGACGGAGTCGAAGCCCAGCTCCCGGAACGCCCGGTGCTCGTCCACCGACTCGGCGGACGGGTAGTTGAGCACGGCGGCGACCTGGCTGCGCACCAGGCCGAGCAGCACGGCGAGCCGGTCGGCGGCGGGCAGCCCGGCGAGCCGGTCCTGCAACGAGTCCGGGCCGTCGCCGGCCTCCACGCTGGCCACCTTCTCGGCCGTGGCGAGCCGCCGCACGTCCGGCAGGTCGCTGATCAGCGGGCCGGGCCGGGTGGCGGTGAAGGCGACGGAGAACCGTTCCCAGGCGATGTCGGCGATGGTGAGGAACGCCTCGCCGTGGTCCACGGCCTGGTGCAGCGCGGTGATGGCCGCGTCGGGGGTCATCTCGGGTACGCCGTGGCGGTGCAGCAGCTCGCCGAGCGGCCCGTCCGCCATGCCGCCGCCGGCCCACGCGCCCCAGGCGATGGAGGTGGCGGTCAGGCCGAGGCCACGGCGGTGCTGGGCGAGCGCGTCGAGGAACGCGTTGCTCGGGGCGTAGTTGCCGACGCCGGAGCTGGCCACGCTGCCGGCGAAGGACGAGAACATGATGAACGCCGACAGGTCGAGGTCGAGGGTCAGCTCGTGCAGGTTGTACGCGACGTCGACCTTGGCCTGGAGCACCCGCTCGATCTGCTCCGGCCGGATGTCGTTGATCATCGCGTCGTCGAGCACGGCGGAGGCGTGCACGACCGTGGTGAGCGGGTACTCGACGGGGATCGCGTCGATCAGGGCGGCCAGCGCGTCGCGGTCGGAGGCGTCGCACTCGACCACGGTGGCCTGGGCGCCCAGCTCGGTGAGGTCGTCGACGAGCTGCTGCGCGCCCGGCGCGGCCATGCCCCGCCGGCTGACGACGACGATGTTCTCCACCCCGCTGCGGGCCAGCCAGCGGGCGGCGTGCCCACCGAGCGCGCCGGTGCCGCCGGTGACCAGCGCCGTGCCGTACGGCTGCCACGGGTTGGCGGGCTGGCTGTCGCCGAGCGGGACCCGGGTGAGCCGGCGGGCGAGCAGGCCGCCGGGGCGTACCGCGATCTGGTCCTCCTCGCCGGCGGCGGTGAGGGCCGCGACCAGCAGGTCGGCGCAGCGCTCGTCGACGGCCTCGGGCAGGTCGACGAGGCCGCCCCAGCGCTGCGGGTGCTCCAGCGCGGCGACCCGGCCGAAGCCCCAGACCAGCGACTGCACCGGGGAGCGCAGCAGGTCGGCCATGCCGACGGAGGCGGCGCCGGAGGTGACGCTCCACATCGGGGCGCGCAGGCCGACGTCGCCGAGGGCCTGGAAGAGCGCGACGGTGGCGGCGAAGCCGCCGGGCACGGAAGGGTGCAGCGGGTGGGCCAGCTCGTCGAAGGCGAGCAGCGAGACCACGCCGGTCACCTCGGCGGCGGCGTCGACGCCGCTCGGTGCGGCGGCGAGCGCCTCCTGGAGCAGCTTGCCGAACTGGTCGCGGTCGACGTCGGGGGTGGAGACGGGCACCGGGACGATGGTCGCGCCGGCCGCCGTGAACGCCTCGACGCAGGCGTCCTGCCAGGGCTCGATGATGTCGCCGGTCGGCATGACCACGACCCAGGTGCCGGTCATCCCGCGGTTGGCGACGCCGGTCAGCGGCTTCCAGGTGTCCTGGTAGCGCCAGCTGTCGATGTCGGACTGCCGGCGCCGCTGCCGGCGCCAGGAGGTGAGCAGCGGCAGGGCCGGGAGCAGCGCGTCGAGGACCTGGTCCGCCGGGGTGTCCTCGGTGGCGATGGTCTCGGCGAGGGCGGTGACGTCCCCGCGCTCCACGGCGGCCCAGAAGCTCGCGTCGCTCGGGTCGCCCACGCCCGCGCCCGCCAGCAGGCTCTCCAGGTCGGGGCCGCCGCTGCCGTCCAGCCAGAACCGCTGGTGGTCGAAGGCGTACGTGGGCAGCGGCGCCACCTCGGTCTCGGCGAGGACGTTCGCCAGGTCGACGGGCAGGCCGATGGCGTGCGCGGTGGCGAGGTTGGTCAGCAGCCGGGTCGCGTCGTCGTCGCCGCGGCGCAGGCTGCCGAGGGTGTGGCCGGTGACGCCGCTGTCGTCGAGGATGGCCGTCACCGGCATCGTCAGCACGGGGTGGGGGCTGATCTCGACGAACGTGGTGTGCCCGGCGGCGATCGCCGCCCGGACGGCGGCGTCGAACCGCACGGTGCGGCGCAGGTTGTCGTACCAGTAGTCCGCGGTCATCGAGGCGGGGTCGACCCAGTCCCCGGTGAGGGTGGAGACCAGGCGGGTGTGACCGGCCTGCGGGGTGACGTCGGCCAGGTCCGCGCGGAGCTGCTCGGCGACCTGCTGCACGGCCTCGGAGTGCGAGGCGTAGTCCACCGGGATGAGCCGGGCGCGCAGGCCCTCGGCCTGGCACGCCGCCACCAGGTCGGCGACGGGCTGCGGCGGGCCGGACACCACCACCGTGGACGGGCCGTTGACCGCCGCCACCCCGACGCCCGGGAAGGCCGGCAGCCGCTCAGCGACCGCGTCGGCCGAGAGGTCCACCGACGCCATCGTCCCGGTGCCGCGCAGCACCGCCAGGGCGCGGGAGCGCAGCGCCACGGTCCGCGCGGCGTCCTCCAGGCTCAGGATGCCGGCCACGCACGCCGCGCCGATCTCGCCCTGCGAGTGACCGACGACCGCGTCCGGGACGACGCCCGCCGCGCGCCACACGGCCGCGAGGGCGATGCCGACGGCCCACAGGACGGGCTGCACGACCTCGACCCGCTCCAGCCACGACTCGTCGTCGCCCGTCAGCACCGACACCAGGTCCACGTCGAGGTACGGGGCCAGGGCCCGCTGGCACTCGGCCAGCTTCGCGTCGAACACCGGCGTCCGGCCGACCAGACCGGCGGCCATCCGCGCCGACTGCGCACCCTGACCGGGGAAGACGAAGACGGGGCCCGCGCCGGAGCTGGTGACCGTGCCGGTGACGAGGTTGCCGGCCGGGTGACCGGCGGCGAGGGCGTCCAGCCCGGCGAGCAGTTCCTCGGCGCCGAGGCCGACCACGGCGGCGCGGTGGTCGAACGTCGACCGGGTGGTCGCCAGGGACCAGCCCACCGCCGCCGGGGCGAGGTCGCCGTGCTCGCGCACGTGCTGCGCGAGCCGGGCGGCCTGGCCGGCGAGGGCGGCCTTCGACCGGGCCGACACCGGCCAGAGGGTCACGTCCGAGGCGACCAGGCCGGGCCGTCGCGCGGGCGCGACGGCGGTGACCTCGACGGCCTCCTCGCCGTCGACGGCCGCCGGGTCGGCGACGCGCGGCCGGTACTCCTCCAGGATCACGTGCGCGTTGGTGCCGCTCACGCCGAACGACGAGACGCCGCCGCGGCGGGGACGGTCCAGCTCCGGCCACGGCTTGGACTCGGTGAGCAGGGACACCGCCCCGGCGGTCCAGTCCACGTGCGGGGAGGGCTCGTCGACGTGCAGGGTCTCCGGCATGACGCCGTTGCGCAGCGCCATCACCATCTTGACCAGCCCGGCGACGCCGGCGGCGCTCTGGGTGTGGCCGATGTTCGACTTCACCGAGCCCAGCCAGAGCGGCCGGTCGGCGGGCCGGTCCTGCCCGTACGTGGCGATGAGCGCCTGCGCCTCGATGGGGTCGCCGAGGGTGGTGCCGGTGCCGTGCGCCTCGACCATGTCGACGTCGGCGGTGCCGAGCCGGGCGTTCGCGAGGGCCTGCCGGATGACCCGCTGCTGGGAGGGGCCGTTCGGGGCGGTGAGCCCGTTGGACGCGCCGTCCTGGTTGAGGGCGCTGCCCCGGATCACGGCGAGGACGGGGTGGCCGTTGCGCTCGGCGTCGGCCAGCCGCTCCACGACGAGCACGCCGCCGCCCTCGCCCCATCCGGTGCCGTCCGCGCCGGCCGCGAAGGCCCTGCACCGGCCGTCGACGGACATGCCGCGCTGCCGGGAGAAGACGACGAAGACGCCGGGGGTGACCATCACGGTGACGCCGCCGGCGATGGCGAGGTCGCACTCGCCGCGGCGCAGCGCGTTCACGGCGAGGTGCAGGGCCACCAGCGAGGAGGAGCAGGCGGTGTCCACGGTCACGGCCGGGCCGTTGAGGCCGAGGGTGAACGAGATCCGGCCGGACGCGACACTGGTGGTGTTCCCGGTGCCGATGTACATGTCGACGCCCTCGGGCACGTTGGGCAGACCCATGCCGTAGTTCGAGGTGCTCAGCCCGACGAAGACGCCGGTGGAGCTGCCGCGCAGCGACAGCGGGTCGATGCCGGCCCGCTCGACGGCCTCCCAGGACGTCTCCAGCAGCAGCCGCTGCTGCGGGTCCATCGCGAGGGCCTCACGCGGGGAGATCCCGAACAGGGACGGGTCGAAGTCACCGGCGCCGTCGAGGAACCCGCCGATGCGGGTGTAGCTCTTGCCCGGCTTGTTGGGGTCGGGGTCGTAGAGCGCCTCCAGGTCCCAACCCCGGTCGTCGGGGAACTCGGTGAGGGCGTCCCGGCCGTCGGCGACAAGCTCCCACAGGTCCTCCGGCGACCGGACGCCACCGGGGAAGCGGCAGCTCATCGAGACGATGGCCAGCGGCTCCTGGTCGCGTGCCTCGACGGTCTGCAGCTTGCGCTTGGTGTCGTGCAGATCGGCGGTCACCCGCTTGAGGAAGTACCGCAGCTTGTCGTCGCTCATCGGGTGGCCCCTGCCTCGATCCGAAGGTTGGTCATCTCAGGAGATTCCAAACTCTTTGCTGATGAAGTCGAAGATCTCGTCGTCGCTGGCCGAGTCGAGGTCGGGCCGGTCCGGCTCGGCGGCGGGCCCGGCCGCCAGGTCGGACGCCTTGGCGAGCAGGTCCTGCATCCGGGCGGTGAACCGGGCCCGGGCCGCCGGGTCGAGCGGGATGGCGTTGAGCAGGCTCTCCACCGTGTCGATGCCCTGGAACAGCGGTTGCGTGGAGGGCGCCGCGTCGGCGGCGATCTCGCTGGTCAGCTTCTCGGCAAGCGCGGTCGGCGTCGGGTAGTCGAAGACCAACGTCGCCGGCAGCCGCAGCCCGGACAGGCCGTTGAGCCGGTTGCGCAGGTCGACCGCGGTGAGCGAGTCGAAGCCCAGGTCGGTGAAGAGCCGGTTCGGGTCGACGGCGTCGGCGCCGGCGTGGCCCAGGACGGCGGCGATGTTCGCCCGTACCACGTCGAGCACCACCTTGAGCCGTTCCGGACCGGCCAGGCCGGCGAGCCGCTGGCCGAGCTGTACCCCGCCGGAGCGGGCGCCCGTGGCGTCGACCGAGCGCCGCAGCGGCACCCGGACCAGGGCCCGGAGCATCGGCGCGAGGGTGCCGGCCTCCGCCTGGCCCCGCAGCGTCCCGACGTCCAGGCGCATCGGCACGACGGCCGCCGCGTCGAGCCGCCACGCGGCGTCGAAGAGGTTCAGCGCCTGCTCGGTGGCGAGCCCGGCGGCGCCCTGCTCGGCCATCCGTCGCACGTCGTCGTCGCCGAGGTGGCCGGTCATGCCGCTGGCCTGGTCCCAGAGGCCCCACGCGAGCGAGATGCCGGCGAGTCCGCGTGCCCGGCGGTGCGCCGCGAGGGCGTCGAGGAAGGCGTTCGCCGCCGCGTAGTTGGACTGGCCGGCGCTGCCCAGGGTGGCCGCCGCCGACGAGAAGAGGACGAAGGCCGCGAGGTCCGCGTCGGCCGTGAGACGGTGCAGGTGCCACGCCGCGTCGACCTTCGGCACGGCGACCGCGTCCACCCGGTCGGGGGTCATCGACTCCAGCACGCCGTCGTCGAGGACGCCGGCGGCGTGCACCACGGCGGTGAGCGGGTGCTCGGCGGGCACCCCGGCCAGCAGCGCCGCCAGGGCGTCGGGGTCGGCGGCGTCGCAGGCGGCGACGGTCACCTCCGTACCGGTGCCGGCGAGTTCGGTGACCAGGTCGCCGATCCCCTCGGCCGCCGCGCCGCGTCGCCCGGCCAGCAGCAGGTGCCGCACACCGTGGGTGGTGGCGAGGTGGCGGGCCAGGATGCGGCCCAGCACGCCCGTCCCGCCGGTGATCAGCACGGTGCCGTCCGGGTCGATCCCGCCGGGCAGCGGCTCCACCCCGGCCGGGACCCGCCCGAGCCGTGGCGTGCGGACCTGCCCGGCCCGCACGGCGAGCTGCGGCTCGCCGGAGGCGATCGCGGCGGCCAGCGCGGCGGCGCTGTCCGGGGTGTCGTCGAGGTCGACGAGCTGGCACCGGCCCGGGTGTTCGAGCTGGGCGGTGCGCAGCAGGCCCCAGACCGGGGCCTGGCGCAGGTCGACCACCTGCTGCTCCCCTGCCGCGACCGCGTTCCGGGTGACCAGCACGAGCCGGGACTCGGCGAACCGGTCGTCGGCGAGCCAGGTCCGCAACGCGGCGAGGGTACGGTGCGTCGTGGCCCGCGCCTGCCCGGCCAGCGCCGGGTCCGTCGGGTCCCCGGCGTCGCCGATCGGGACGATCACCGCCTCGGGGGTCGGCTCACCCCCGGCGAGCAGGTCGCCGAGCGAGTCGAGGTCGACGTCGGTACGCACCCGGGCGCCGGCCGCCTCGCAGGCGGCGCTGAGGGACAGGTCGTCGCCGAGCGCCACCCAGCGGGTCGCCGCCGGCACGGGGCCGGTGGGCACCGGCAGCACCGGCCAGTCCACCTGGAACAGCGACTCGTGCCGGCCGGAGCGGGCCGCGCCGAGCGAGTCGCCGGAGACCCGGCGCATGATCAGCGAGTCGACGTGCAGCACCGGAGCGCCGGTGGCGTCGGCCACCTGGAAGGAGACGCCGACCTCGCCGGCCGCGGCGACGCGCACGCGCAGGGCGGTGGCCCCGGCGGCGAGCAGGGAGACCCCGGTCCAGGCGAACGGGAGGCGGGGCACGCTGGCGTCGGCGCCGTCGCCCATCCGGCCGAGGAAGCCGCCGATCGACATGGCCTGCAACGCGCCGTCCAGCAGCGCCGGGTGCACGCCGAAGCGGCCGGCCTCGGCGTGGTGGTCGGCGGGCAGTTCGACCTCGGCGAAGACCTCGTCGTCGCGGGTCCACGCGGCGCGCAGGCCACGGAACGCCGGGCCGTACCCGAAGACGGTCGCCTCGATGCCGGAGTAGAAGTCGTCGGCCTCGACGCGCGTCGCGCCGGGCGGCGGCCACACCCCCAGGTCGAAGGCGGGCGCGGCGTCGGCCGGCTGCGGGCCGAGCAGACCGGTGGCGTGGCACGTCCAGGCCACGTCGGCCAGGATCTCGTCGGAGCCGTCCCGGTAGGGCCGGGAGTAGAGCTGGACGGTGCGCCGCCCGTCGTCGTCGCGGTCGCCGACCATCAGCTGCACCTGGAGCGCGCCGAGTTCGGGCAGGACGAGCGGGGCGAGCAGGGTCAGCTCCTCCACCGTCGGGCAGCCGGCCTGCTCGCCGGCGTACGTGGCCAGCTCCACGAAGGCGGTGCCGGGCAGCAGGATGTTGTCCATCACCCGGTGCTCGCCGAGCCACGGGTGGGTACGCACCGACAGTCGCCCGGTGAAGACCATCCGCTCGCTGTCGGGGAAGGTCAGCGTGGCGCTGAGCAGCGGGTGCCCGGCGTCCTGGAGGCCGGCGGAGCTGACGTCCTGCGCCCGGTGGACCGGAGGCTCGACCCAGTACCGCTGGTGGTCGAAGGCGTACGTGGGCAGCGCCACGGTGTCGGTCCCGGCGAGGACCGTGCTGAGGTCGACGGGCAGGCCGATGGTGTGGGCGGTGGCGAGGTTCGTCAGCAGCCGCGTCGGGTCGTCGTCACCACGCCGCAGGCTGCCCAGCGTGTGCCCGCTCGCGCCCGCGTCGTCGAGGATCGCCGTGACCGGCATCGTCAACACCGGATGCGGACTGATCTCCACGAACGTCGTGTGCCCGGCCGCGACCGCCACCCGCACGGCCGGGTCGAACCGCACCGTCCGCCGCAGGTTCTCGTACCAGTAGCCGGCGTCCATCGAGAACGGGTCGACCCAGTCCCCGGTCAGCGTCGACACCAGCCGGACGTGGCCCTGCCGCGGGGTCACGTCGGCCAGGTCGGCGCGCAACTGCTCGGCGACGTCCTGCACCGCCGCCGAGTGCGACGCGTAGTCCACCGGGATCAGCCGGGCGCGCACACCCTCGGCCTGGCACGCCTCGACGAGGTCGGCGACCGGCTGCGGCGGACCCGACACCACCACGGTGCTGGGACCGTTCACGGCCGCGAC
>NZ_JBFABB010000036.1:0-58106 GCF_040640035.1 Micromonospora sp. NPDC023633
GCCGTCACGGCGCCAGGGCCCTCGCCGTGGGCGGCGACCGGGGACACGCCGCAGGCGGCCAGCAGCCGGGCGAGCGCGAGCTGCCCGGTGACGGTGGCCGCGTCGGACCCCGCCGCGCCGGCGCCCGGGTCGACACCCAGCTCACCGGCCACCCGGTCGG
The DNA here is from genome assembly GCF_040640035.1 of Micromonospora sp. NPDC023633. Classification (NCBI taxonomy): domain Bacteria; kingdom Bacillati; phylum Actinomycetota; class Actinomycetes; order Micromonosporales; family Micromonosporaceae; genus Micromonospora; species Micromonospora sp. NPDC023633. The sequence continues at coordinate 161 of NZ_JBFABB010000036.1, forward strand.
CCTCCGCCCGCAGTCGCGGCAGCGCGTCGCAGAGCGCGGCCAGGTCGGGGCAGGTGGCGGGGAACGCGTACGCCACCGTGGCGGCCTCCGGCGACGCCTCCCCCGCGCCGACGGCGGACAGCGCGCGGACCGCCTCGCCGGGGTCGGCGGCCACCACGAAGGCCCGGTGGCGGAACGCCCGGCGGCCGACCTGGCTGGTGTAGGCGACGTCGGCGAGGGTCTGCTCGGGGTGGCGCCCGATGTGCGCGGCGAGCCGGCCGGCGGCGGCGGTCAGCGCCTCGGCGCCGGCCGCGGAGACGGTGAGCAGCACGGCCGGCGGGTTCGGCCCCGGCGGCGCGGGCGGCGGCGCCTCTTCGAGGATGACGTGCGCGTTCGTGCCGCCGACCCCGAACGAGCTGACCGCCGCCCGGCGCGGCCCGGACACCTCGGGCCAGTCCCGCAGCATGTCGTTGACGCGGAACGGCCCCCGGTCGAGCGAGGTCTGCGGGTTGGGCTTGCGGTAGTGGATCGACGGCGGCAGCTCGCCGTGGTGGATGGCGAGGACCGCCTTGATCAGCGAGGTCACGCCGGAGGCGGTGTCGAGGTTGCCGACGTTCGGCTTGACCGAGCCGATCGCCCATCCGGCACCCGGGCCGCCGGCCGTGCCGTACGCCTCCTCGAGGGCGGACACCTCGATCGAGTCCCCCATCAGGGTGCCGCTGCCGTTGGCCTCGACGTACTGGATGGACCTCGCCTCGACGTCGGCGACCCGCAAGGCCCGGCGGATCACCCGCACCTGGCCCGACCGGCCGGGCGCCACGAAGCTGACCTTGCCGGCGCCGTCGTTGTTCACCGCCGAGCCCTTCACCAGGGCGTAGATCCGGTCGCCGGCGGCCTCGGCGTCCTCCCGGCGGCGCAGCACCACCACGCCGGCGCCGTCGCCCAGGTGGTAGCCGGCGGCCTCGGCGTCGAAGGCGCGGCAGCGGCCGTCGGGCGAGTTGATGCCGTCGGCCTCGTGCCGGTAGCCGCGGGGCACCGGGTTCTTGACGCTGACCGCGCCCACGATCGCCATGTCGCACTGGTAGTCGAGCAGGCTGCTGATCGCGTGGTGCAGCCCGACCAGGGCCGAGGAGCAGTTGGTCTGCACCGTCATGCTGGGCCCGGTCAGGTCGAGCTTGTACGAGATGCGGGTGGCCAGGTTGTCCTTGTCGCTGGCGACGGCCATGCCCAGCCGGCCGGCGGAGTCGACCAGCTCCTGCTGGGGCAGCAGGTGGTAGAGCAGGTACTGGTTCAGGCCGCACCCCGCGTACACCGCGATGTCGCCGGGGAAGCGGCGGCTGTCGTAGCCGGCGTCCTCCAGCGCCTCCCAGGCGCACTCCAGCAGGATCCGGTGCTGCGGGTCGATCAGCGTCGCGTCCGTCGGCGAGTAGCCGAAGAACTGCGCGTCGAACCGGTCGGCGCCCTCGATCCCGGACCACACCGGCACGTACGCCGGGTCGGTGCGTTCCGCGGCCGGGACGGCGTCCAGCTCGGCGGCGGTCAGCTGGCGGCCGGCGTCGACGCCGGCGCGGAGCAGCTCCCAGAACTCGGCGACGTTCGCCGCGCCCGGGAACCGTCCGCTCATCCCCACGACGGCGATGTCCATCTCGCTGCTCATCGGCTTCCCACTTCCTGGATACGCTGGCGCATCAGCCGGCGGCGGTTCGCCACCTGCTCGTTGCGGTCGGGCCCCGGGTCGACGGGCGGTTCCGCCGCCGGGCGCGCGGGCTCGCCGAGGTGCTCGGCGAGCTTGCGCACGGTGGTGTGCTCGTAGAGGTCGACCAGCGGGAACTGCCGGCCGAGGAGTTCCTGGAGTCGGATGTGCACCTGGACCAGGCTCAGCGAGTTGCCGCCCACGTCGAAGAAGTTGTCGTCGAGCCCGACGGCGCCGACGCCGAGGACGTCCAGCCAGATCTCGGTGACCTGGGCCTGGAGCCCGCCGGCCGCCGCCGCGAGCGGCCGGGCCGTCGCGCCCACGCCGAGCCGGGCCATCGCCTCGGTGGCGTCGGCCGCGACGGCGCGTCGGCTCACCTTGCCGGTCGCCGTGGTGGGCAGCTCGTCGACCAGGTGCAGCAGCGGCACCATGAACTCCGGCAGTCGCTGCCGCAGGTGGGTGCGCAGGTCGTGCAGCAGGTCCCGCCGCGCGGTGGCGCCCAGCGGGTCGTTGGCCAGCTCCGGCCAGTCGGCGCGCCGCACCCGGGGCGGGGTCCAGCCGACCGCGTCGTCCGGTCGGGCCGCCGGCCAGAACCGCAGGTCCATCGTGTACGGGTCGCGGGCGGTCGACGGCACCACGGTGGTCCGTCGGCCCAGCGCCTCGCCGATGCTCCAGCAGTCCTCCGGGTCGACCCCGGGCGGCAGCTCGCCCACCGGGCGCGTCACCGGGTCCCGGTCGGCGAGGCCGGCCAGCCGGCGTACGGGGCCGGCGACCGTGACCAGCCGCGCGTTCGGCACGTTGCGGACCTCCACCGGACAGTTGCGGTTGCCGCGCAGGACGCCCCGCAGCCGGGCGACGTCCAGTCCGTCGCGTGCCCAGTCCAGCCGCACCGGCTCGACCGGGTCGGCGGCGCAGCGGTCGGGGGCGGCGCCCACGTGCAGGACGACGTCGTAGCGGAACGCGCTCAGCTCGTTGGCCTGCCGGCCGCGCTTGAGGTGCAGCTCCGCCCCGGTCACCCCCGGCAGCCAGTCCGGCGCGGTGAGGAACAGGTCGGGGGCGAGCACCAGCTCGTCGTCGGCGAGCACCCGGGCGGCGACGCGGCGGCGCAGCTCGGCGACGGTCAGGCCGGGTTCCGGCTCGGCGCCCAGCTCCACCGAGGCGTGGAACACCTCCAGCAGGTCCAGGTCGCGCACGTCGCCGAGGTAGATCCGCCCGCCGGGCGCCGCCGCGGTGACCGCCGCGCGCAGCACCCCGCGCAGGTAGTCGTGGTGGGGAAAGTACTGGGTCACCGAGTGCAGCACCACGATGTCGAAGCTGCCGGCCTCGATGCCGGTGAGGTCGTCGGCCTCGCGCAGCAGCAGCGTGACCGCGTCCCGGTCGACCCCCTCGGCGTCGAGCCGCTGTTCGAGCACCTTCAGGCCGGCGGCGGAGAAGTCGGTGCCGACGTACGCCTCGCACTCCGGCGCCAGCGCCAGCGTCAGGTTCCCCGTGCCGCAGCCGAGCTCCAGCAGCCTGGTGGGGCGCAGGTCCCGGATCCGCCGGACCGCCTGGTCGATCCACTCGCCCATCTCGACGTCGGTGAACGGCGCACCCGTGTAGCTGCTGGTCCAGATCGCCTGCTGGGCCTCCTCGGCGGGGCCGGCGTCGGTGTACATCCGGTCGTAGAGCAGCCGCCAGTCGGAGACCCGGGTGGTGGCGGGCGCCCCGCTCGGGTCGGACCCGGCTGGCGTGGGCGCGGACGAGCCGCCCCGGCCGCGGGGCACGACCGCCGCGACGATCCGCTGTTCCCCGCCGCCGGGAGCCTCGGCGAGCGCGGCCACGGCGGCGGCGACACCGGGGTGGGCCCGCAGCGTCGCCTCGATCTCGCCCAGCTCGATCCGGAACCCGCGGACCTTCACCTGGTGGTCGGCCCGGCCCAGGAACTCCAGCCGGCCGTCTTGGCTCCACCGGCCCCGGTCGCCGGTGCGGAACAGCCGCCCACCGTCCCCGTACGGGTCGGGGAGGAACCGCGCCGCGGTCAACGCCGGCTGGTCGAGGTAGCCACGGGCCAGGCCGGCCCCGCCGACGTACACCTCGCCGGCGAACCGGGGCGGCACCGGCCGCATGGCCTCGTCGAGCACGTAGATCCGGGTGTTGCCGATGGGCCGCCCGATGCTGCCGACCCGCTCCGGTCCGGTGACCACGTCCAAGGTCACGTCGGCGGAGATCTCCGACGAGCCGTAGAGGTCGACCAGGACGCAGCCGGGCAGGGCCGCCAGCCACCGCGCGGCCAGGTCCGGGGTGAGCGCCTCCCCGCTGGAGTGGCAGTAGCGCAGCGCCGACAGCCGTTCCCCGGCGTCGTCGACGCCGTCGAGGATGGCCCGCAGCAGCGACGGTACGGCCACCAGGCGGGTGACCCGGTGCCGGGCGAGCAGGTCGACCAGGCGGACCGGGTCGCGTCCGACGTCCTCGGGCACCACGACGAGCGGAGCGCCGGCGAAGAGCGGCAGGAACATCTCGCCGCCGGAGTCGAAGAAGCTCAGCGAGGTCTTGTGGCTGCCCACCTCGTCCGGCCCCATCGGGAAGCGGTCCATGATCCACCGTTGCCGGTTGACGATGCCCCGGTGCAGGCCGAGGACGCCCTGCGGGGTGCCGGTGGACCCGGAGGTGTAGACGACGTAGGCCACGTCGTCGGGGTGGGCCGTCGGCCGCGGGTCGTGGTCGTCCTCGGCCGCGATCGTCGGGTCGGCCGGGTCGACCACCTCGACGTCCGGGAGGTCGACGGCCGCGCCGGGGGCGGCGACCAGCAGCCGGGCCCCGGAGTCGGCGAGCATGAACCGTAGCCGCTCCACCGGGTACGACGGGTCGAGCGGCACGTAGGCGGCGCCGGTCTTGAGGATCGCCAGCACGGCGGTGAGGCTGACGGTGGAGCGCGGCACCAGCAGGCCGACCCGGGTGCCCCGACCGGCGCCCCGCCCGATCAGCCGGTGGGCCAGCCGGTTCGCCGCCGCGTTGAGCTCGGCGTAGCTGAGCCGGGTGGTGTCGTCGATCGCGGCCGGCGCGTCCGGGGTGCGCCGGGCCTGCTCGGCCACGATCTCCGGCACGCACCGGTCGGTGTCGTAGTCGGCCGTGGTGTCGTTCCACTCCACGAGCACCTGCCGGTGCCGCTCGGCGCCGAGCAGGGGCAGGGCGCCGACCGGGGTCGCCGGCGCCGCGACGGCCGCGGACAGCAGCGCGGTCAGCGCCTCGGCCAACACGCCCATGGTGTCGGCGTCGAACAGGTCGGTGCTGTAGTCGAAGGTGCCCAGCAGCTCGCCGCCGTGCTCGCCCAGGTAGAGGGAAAGGTCGTAGTAGGTGGCCCGCTGCCGCACCGGCCGGCTGCGCACCCGCAGCCCCGCCCAGTCCCCCAGCGCCCCCTCGTGGTTGAGCACCATCGGGGTGAGCCCGAGCCGGTCGGTGCCGCGCCCGTGCTGGTAGGCGAACGCCGCGCTGATCAGCGCGCCGCGGCTGGCGTCGGCGGCCTGCCCGAGCCCCTCGACGATCCGCCCGAACGGCACCTCGGCGCGGTCGGAGGCGGCCAGCACCGCCTCGTGCGCCGCCCGGGCCAGGGCGCCGAACTCCGGGTCGGCGGACAGGTCCACCGGCACCGGCAGCGGGTTGACCAGGTAGCTGACCAGGTCGGCGAAGCGGCCGCGGACCCGGCCGGCGTGCACGAACCCGAGCGGGAACGTCGCCTGGCCGGCGTAGCGCGACAGCACCGCCGCGTAGCCGGCGAAGAGCACGGCGGTGCGGCTGACCCCGTGCGAGGCGGCCAGCGCGTCGATGCCGGCGCACAGCTCGGCGTCGAGCCGGAAGGCGTGGGCGGCGCCCCGGAACGTGCGCACCGACGGGCGGGGCCGGTCGGTCGGCAGGTCCAACGGCACGAGGTCGGCGACCTGGGCCTGGCACGTCGCGGTCAGCTCCCGGCCGGCGGGACCGTCCAGGAAGGACCGCTGCCAGGCGACGAACTCGGCCGGGTGGGCGGTGGGTGCGGGCGGCGCCGCGTCGTCCCCGGCGGCGTGCCGGCCGTAGCCGGTCGCCAGGTCCTCGACCAGCACCGCCAGCGACCACACGTCCATCACGCTGTGGTGGGTGCAGAGCAGCAGGGTGTGGCGCTCCGCCGCGTGCCGGAACAGCACGGCGCGCAGCAGGGGCGGGCCGGCGAAGCCGACCCCGAGCTCCGCCTCGATCTCCTCCTCGAGGCGGCCCGCCGGCCAGTCCGCCGCGTCGCGCACCTCCAGCGTGACCTCGGCGTCGTCGGCCACCCGCTGGGTCACCTCGGCGCCGGCGTCGTCGTACCGGGTGAGCAGGGCCGGGTGCCGGACGCCGAGGTCGCGCACGGCGCGGGCCAGCGCGGCGGTGTCCAGCTCGCCGTCGACGGTCACCGCCCGGCCCAGGTTGAGGTTGGCCGGGTCCTCGGCGAGGGCGCCCTGGAACCAGATCGCGCGCTGGCCGTACGACAGCGGGTAGGGCCGGTCGGCGACGGCCGGGGCGGCCGGCGGGTCGGCCGGGGCGGGCGCGGACGGCAGCGCGGCGGCCAGTTCAGCCACCGTGCTGTCGCCCAGCAGGTCGGTCAGGGACGGGCGGACGCCCCACTCCCCCTCGATGAGGTGTTGCAGCTCCACGGCCCGTAGCGAGTCGAACCCGAGCTCGGGCAGGGAGCGGTCCGGGTCGATCCGCTCGGGGTCAACGTCGAGCAGCCCGCCGGCCAGGGCGCGCAGCCGCTGCGCCTGCGCCGGCGCGGCGGCCGGGGCGGGGCGCGCCGCCGGGCGCAGGGGGTCGTCCGCGACGATCGTCGCGCTGCCGGCGGCGTACGCCCGCGCGCAGTCGCCGCGCCGGGTCTTGCCGCTGGTGGTGACGGGGATGGTGCCGGGCGGCACGGCGAGCACCCGGTGCAGGTCCAGGCCGTGGACGGTCACCACGGCCCGGCGGGCCGCCTCGGCGATCGCCGGCGCCTCGTCCGCGGCCTTCTCGGAGCGGGTCTCGTACCACAGGACCACGGCCTCGCCGACGCCGTGGCCGTCGTCGGCGACGTCCACGCCGAACGCGGCGATCCGCCCGCCCAGGCGGGGGCAGGCGGCGCGGACGGTCTGCTCGATGTCGTCCGGGTAGTGGTTCTGGCCGCGGACGACCACCGTCTCCTTGATCCGGCCACGCACGTACAGGTGACCCTCTTGGCGGAAGCCGAGGTCGCCGGTGCGTAGGTAGGGGCCGTCGGCGGGGTCGCCGCCGAGGGTGGCGCGCAGGGTCCGCGCGGACTCTTCCGGCCGGTTCCAGTACCCGTCGACGACGCTGCCGCCGCGGACCCAGATCTCGCCGGCGGTGCCGTCGGGGACGGGGTGGCCGGCCGGGTCGACGATCCGGACCTCCGCCTCGGGCAGGATCTCGCAGCCGACCACCTCCGTGCCGGGGCGCTCGGGTTCCGGGTCGGCCACCGTGGTCACGACGGGCCGCTGCGGGCGGGCCCGCCCGGCGACCAGCAGCGTCGCCTCGGCCAGGCCGTAGCAGGGCAGGAAGGCCCGCTCGTCGAACCCGTGCGGGGCGAACGCCGCGGCGAAGGCGCGCAGGGTCGCCGCGCGTACCGGCTCGGCGCCGTTGAAGGCCACCCGCCAGGAGCTGAGGTCCAGGGCGGCGCGGTCGGCCTCGGCGACCTTGCGCACGCACAGGTCGTAGGCGAAGTTGGGGCCGCCGCTGATGGTGGCCCGGTACCGGCTGATCGCCTGCAGCCACCGCACCGGCGTGCGGATGAACGTCGCCGGGTCCATCAGCACCGTCGGCACCCCGAGGTAGACGGGGGTGAGCAGGGTGCCGATCAGGCCCATGTCGTGGTGCGGCGGCAGCCAGGAGGCCATCACCGTCGCGTCGTCGAAGCCGAAGGAGCGGCGGATGGCCCGCAGGTTCTCCAGCAGGTTCGCGTGGCTGACCATCACGCCCTTGGGGGTGCTGGTGGTGCCCGAGGTGTACTGGAGGAACGCCAGCCCGCCCTCGGCCACCGCCGGCTGCCAGCCGGTGGGGGCGGCGTCGAGGGACTCGATCTCCAGGACCGGCAGCCGGCGACCGGGCATGAGCGTGCCCAGGTCGACCGCGCTGGTGACCGCGCGGGCCGCCAGCACGGCGGTGGCCTGCGCGTCGTCGAGGATCCGCCCGACGACCGGGGCGCTGGCCCGGTTGAGCCGGGCGGCCAGCGGAACCGGCACGGTGCCGGCGTAGAGGCAGCCGAAGAAGCCGGCGAGGAAGTCGACGCCCGCGCCGACGAGCATCAGCACCCGGTCCCCGGGACGGCAGTGCCCGGCCAGGGCGGCGCCGACCCGGCGGGCCCGGGCGTCGAGCGTCGCGTAGTCCACCGTGTCGGCCGAGCCGTCCTCTGCCACCAGGTGCAGGGCGGGGCTGTCGGGCTGGACCCGCGCCTGGTGGGCCAGGGCGGCGCCCAGGTTGACGACGTCCGCCGCCTCGTGGGTCAACGCGCCGGTGTGGTCGGTCATCAGGCTCTCCACTCGCTGCACAGGGGTCGGACCGGGTGTCACGGCTGCCCGGGCGCGAGCCGGGCGGCCAACTCGGCGACCGTCGGCGCGTCGAAGATGACCGCCACCTCGACGTCCGCCCCCAGCTTCGCGCCGGCCAGGGCCACGATCCGGGTGGCCGTGAGGGAGTCGCCGCCAAGGTCGAAGAAGTCGTCGTGGATGCCGATGCCCTCGCGGCCGAGCACGTCGCACCAGATGTCCAGGAGCACCCGCTCACGCTCGTCGCGCGGGCCGTCGGCGCCGGTGGCGCCGGGCTCGTCCTGGCCCGGTGGTGGCAGCGCCGCGACGTCGAGCTTTCCGTGGTTGGTCAGCGGCAGGCGGGGCAGCCTGACGAAGGCGGCCGGAACCAGGTAGTCCGGCAGCCGCCGGCGCAGGTGCGCGCGCAGGTCCGCGGTGCCCGGCAGGTCGTCGCCGACGACGTAGCCGACCAGCCGGGCGTCCCTGCCGGGCGGGTCCCGGCGTACGACGACGGCGGCCTCGCGGACGGCCGGGTGGCGGCGTAGCGCGGACTCCACCTCGCCCGGCTCGATGCGGTAGCCGCGCAGGTTCAGCTGCCCGTCGCCCCGCCCGAGGAACTCCAGCACGCCGTCCGGCCCGAACCGGGCCAGGTCGCCGGTGCGGTAGACGCGGGCGCCGGGCGTGCCGGCGAACGGGTCGGGCAGGAACCGTTCCGCGGTCAGGGCGGAGTTGTCGAGGTAGCCCCGGGCCAGCCCGGCGCCGCCGACGTAGACCTCCCCCGCCACGCCCGGCGGTACGGGCTCCATCGCCTCGTCGAGCACGTACACCCGGACGTTGGCCATCGGGCGGCCGATCGGGACGAAGGGACGCTCGTCGTCGGGGTCGCACGGCCAGGCGGTGCAGGACACCGACACCTCGGTCGGGCCGTACAGGTTGAACATGGTGACGTCGAGCCGGTCGAAGACCAGCCGTTGCGTCTCGGGGGTGAGTTCCTCCACGCCCGAGACGATCCGCCGCAGCGACTTCAGGTCCGCGGCGTCGGCGGTGAGCAGCACCTCGCGCAGGGCGGTCGGCGCGAAGTCGGCGTCGGTCACCCCGTGGCGGGCGATCACCCCCGCCAGCCGGCGCGGGTCGAAGGTCGCCGTCTCGGGCATCAGCACGCTGGCCGCGCCGTTGAACAGGGCCCGGAACAGCTCGTCCAGCGAGACGTCGAAGGTGCAGGCCGCCTTGCGCAGCACCCGGTCGTCCTGGCCGAGCGGGAAGTTGCGCTGCGCCCACAGCATCCGGTTGGTGAACCCGCGGTGGGTGACCTGGACGCCCTTGGGCTGTCCGGTGGAGCCGGAGGTGAACAGCGTGTAGGCGAGGTTGTCCGGGTGCAGCGGCACGGCGGGGTCGGTGGCGGGGCAGGTGGCGGTCAGCGACGCCTCCCCGTCCAGGTCGATGATCCGCCGGCCGGGGCTCCACACCTCGTCGCACAGGTCCCCGGCGGAGATCGCGACCGCCGGGCGGACCTGCCCGAGCAGCGCGTCGCGGCGGGCCTGCGGGTCGCGCGGGTTGACCGGCAGGTGGTAGCCGCCGGCCTTGAGCACCGCCAGGATGGCCACCACCTCGGCGGTGCAGCGGGGCAGGCACACCGCCACCGGGTCCTCCACGCCGACACCGAGGTCGCGCAGGTGGTGCGCCAGGCGGTTGGCCCGCTCGTCGAGTTCGCGGTACGTCGTGCGGACGTTGCCCTCGACGACCGCCACCGCGTCCGGGGTACGCCGTGCCTGCGCCTCGACCAGGCGGTGGACGAGCGCCTCGGGGCCGAGGTCGAGGGCGGTGTCGTTCCACTCGTGCAGGATCCGGTGGCGCTGCGCGTCGTCGAGCAGCGGCAGTCGCCACACGCTCGTGTCGGGCTGCCGCGCCGCCGCGACCAGCAGCAGCTCGAACTGCCGCGCCAGGGCGCGGATCGCCTCGCCGGTGAAGAGGCTTGTGTCGTACTCGAACTCACCGACCAGTCCGTCGACCGTCTCGGTGATCTTCACCGTCAGGTCCATCCGGGACCGGCCGGTCTCCATCTGGTGCACGTCGACCCGCAGCTCGGGCAGATCGAGCCCGCCGGCCGGCACGTTCTGCAGCACGAAGGCGACCTGCGCGAGCGGCTGGTGGCTGCGGCTGCGTTCCGGCTGCAGCGCGGCGACGAGACGTTCGAACGGCACGTCGCGGTGCCGGAACGCGTCCAGGGAGGCCGCCTTGACCCGGGCCACCAGCTCGGCGAACGTCGGGTCGCCGGAGAGATCGGCCCGCACCACGATCATGTTCAGGAAGCAGCCGATCAGGTGTTCCAGCTCGTGCTGGTCGCGCGTGGCGATGGGGCTGGCGACGACCATGTCCCGCTGTCCGCTGTGCCGGGCCAGCAGGGCGGTGAAGGCGGCGAGCAGGGTCATGTAGGTGGTGGCGCCTTGGCGCTGCCCGAGGGCGCGGATCCGGTCCGCGTCGGCCGAGCCGAGCCGGAACCACTCGGACGCGCCGACGAACTGCTGGACCGCCGGCCGTGGGCCCCGGGTGGGCAGGGTGAGCAGGGGCGGCACGCCGGCCAGTTCGGCGACCCGCTCGCGCAGGTGCGCCGCCATCCGTTCCTCGCCGACCGCGGTGCGCTGCCAGGCGGCGTAGTCGGCGTACTGGATCGGCAGCTCGGGCAGGTCCGGCGTCGCGGTGCCGGAGGCGAACGCGGCGTACGTGGCGGCCAGTTCGCGGCAGAAGATGGTGAACGACCACAGGTCGCAGACGAGGTGGTGCACGGTGACCCCGAGGACGTGCACGTCCGGGGCGATCCGGTAGAGCACCGCCCGGATGGTCTGGCCCGCGGCCAGGTCGAGCGGGACCCGCATCTCCCGCTCGACGGCGGCCCGCAGGACCGCGTCGTCGGGGCGCGCGGTGGCGCCGGGCAGGTCGACCACGTCGATGGTCAGCGGGGCGGGCGGCGTGACGGCCTGCACGACCCGCTCGCCGAGCTGGCGGAAGGCGGTACGGAGGATCTCGTGGCGGCGGACGACCTCCTCGATGCCGCGCTGCAGCGCGGCCCGGTCCAGCGAGCCGGTCAGGATCAGCAGCGTGGCGTCGTTGTGGTGGACGGCGTCGTCCTCCAGGCGCTCGATGAACCAGAGCCGCTCCTGGGCGAAGGACAGGGGGGCCTCGGCGGCGTCCAGGCGGGGGATGGCGGCGCTGACGGGTGCCGGATCGGCGCGGCCGGCGCGCAGCCGCTCGTCGAGCAGGGCCCGCGCCGAACTGGACAGCCGCGCCACGCGTTGCGTGACGTCACTCGCGACCGGATGCTCCTGCCGTCCCACTGGTCCTCCGTTGTCCGTCGGTGATCCGGTCCGCGCTCCGGGGCCTCCGCCGGATGCGAGCGCCGCACCGCTGCGGGTGCCGATCGTCGATCTGTACCAGGCTGGCTGAGCGCTTAGTCAGCGGAAGGGCGGTTATAGGGGTTTGGCCTCCCAATTCACGACATCAGTTACGAGTCCTAGGGGTTGGGCATAGCTTTGCCCTGCCACATGATGGGCACGGCTGTGACGCCACCGGTGCCAGCACGCAACCCGTTAGACCGGCCGACCGGAGGTGATGCCAGTGCGCGACGACCTCCGGATCCTGACGGACCGGTCGTACCGGATGCTCTTCCTGGCCCGCACGCTGTCGCTGCTGGGCAGCGCCGTGATCCCGGTGGCACTGGCCTTCGCCGTCCTCGACGCGCCGGGCGGCTCCGCCACCGACCTCGGCCTCGTGCTCGCCGCCCGGTCGCTGGCGCAGGTCGCGCTGTTGCTGTTCGGCGGTGTCCTCGCCGACCGGATGAACCGCTTCCGCCTGATGGTGGGCTCCGATCTGCTGGCCTTCGCCGCGCAGGCGGTGCTGACCGTGGTGTTCGTCAGCGGCCAACCCTCGCTACCGGTCGTGATCGCGCTGTCCGCCGTCAACGGCGCCGCCGCCGCGCTGTTCCTGCCGGCCTCCCGCGGCGTCGTGCCGCAGGTGGTGGCCCGGGAGCAGCTCCAGTCGGCCAACGCGCTGCTGCGGCTGTCCCGCAACAGCACCACCATCGGCGGCGCGGCCCTGGCCGGAGTGCTCGTGGCCGCCCTCGGCGCCGGCTGGGCGCTGGCGGTGCCTGCGGCCACCTTCCTCGGCTCGGCGCTGCTGCTCGCCGGTGTCCGGGTGTCCCACCCCGGCCGGGCCACCACCAGCACCATCCTCGCGGACCTGCGGGAGGGTTGGCGGGAGTTCAGCGCCCGGTCCTGGGTCTGGCTGGTGGTCGTGCAGTTCGCCTTCGTCAACGGCTGCTTCTCGGCGATTTACGTGCTCGGCCCGCTGACCGCCAAGGAACAGCTGGGCGGGGCCACGGCCTGGTCGGTGATCGTCACCGCGCAGGCGGTGGGCCTGGTCGGCGGCAGCCTCGTGGCGATGCGGATCCGCCCCCGCCGGCCGATGCGGGTGGCGGTGCTCGCGACCTTCGGCTTCCTTCCGCCGTTCGCGCTGATCGCGGCCGGCGCGCCGGTCTGGCTGATCGCGGTCTCGATGCTCGTCAACGGCGTCTGCGTCGACATCTTCGAGGTCCTGTGGGACACCGCCCTGCAGAACCACGTGCCGAACGAGGCGCTGTCGCGGATCAGCTCGTACGACGCCATGGGCTCGTTCGTGCTGGGCCCGCTCTGCCTGGCCGTCGTCGGCCCCGTGGCGGACCGGATCGGCGTCGCCCAGACGCTGGTCATCGCAGGCGGGGTGCTCGCTCTGGTGACCGTCGCGACCTTCTGCGCGCGGTCCGTACGACAGCTGCCCGCAAGAGTCCCCGACGCACAACCCGCCACGGTGTGAACCCGGCGACATCGCCGGCCACGGACCAGGGTGGAGATCGGAGCAGGATGGAGCACCGGATAAGTCGGCAGATGACCGACGCCACCGACGCGTACGGCCGGCGGCTGGGGGCCTACCTCGAGCAGTCGTCCTACTCGCGGCTGCGCGGCGGCCCGGGCGTGATCGACCTCGCCTTCGGCGACCCGCACGAGTTCCCCGCGCCGGCCCTGGTCGAGGTCCTGCAGCGACACCTGAGCCCACAGCACACCGACTGGTTCGCCTACACCCGCGACCACCCGCCGGCCCAGGAGTCGGTGGCGGCCAGCCTGAGCCGGGAACTCGGCCTGCCGTTCACCGCCGACGACGTCGCCCTGACCAACGGGGCGTTCGCCGGGCTGACCATCTGCCTGCGCAGCGTCTGCGACCCGGGCGACGAGGTGATCTACCTCGACCCCGCCTGGTTCTACTACGAGCCGATCATCGCCTCGGTCGGCGCGGTCCCCCGACCGGTGGCGCTGACCCCCGGCTCCTGGCGACTCGACCCGGAACTCGTCGCGGCGGCGATCACGCCGCGGACCAGCGCCGTCATCGTCAACAGCCCGAACAACCCGACCGGCGCCGTCTACACCGACGACGAGTTCGCCGCCCTCGCCGAGGTGCTGCGCGCGGCCTCCACCCGCAACGGCCGGCCCGTGTACCTGCTGTCCGACGAGGCGTACCGGCGCATCGTGTTCGGTGGGCGGCCGTGCCCGAGCCCGGCCACGCACTATCCGTTCACGTTCCTGGTGCACACCTACACCAAGACGCTGCTGCTGCCCGGGGAGCGCGTCGGCTACGTGGCGATCCCGCCGACCATGCCCGATCCGGCGGTGCTCCGCCGGGCCCTGACCGTGGCCCGCCTGACCACCGGCTGGGCGTTCCCCAACAACTCGCTGCTGTTCGCTCTGCCCGAGCTGGAACAGCACGCGCTCCAGGTCAAACCGATCGAGCAGCGGCGCGACCTGCTGGTCGACGCCCTGCGCGAGGCCGGGTACGAGGTCCAGCCGAGCGAGGGGACCTTCTACCTGCTGGCCCGGGTGCCGGACGCCGACGACTGGGCACACGCGGCCCTGCTCGAGGAGCTCGGCCTCCTGGTGCTGCCGGCCTCGGTGATGGGCGCGCCGGGCTACCTGCGGCTCTCCCTCACCGTCACCGACGACATGCTGGAGGAGACCATCGGTCGACTGCGCTCGGCGCACCCCGCGGACCGGAAGCACGCCAGTGTCCAGCGGTGACCGCCGCGAGGCCGACGTGGCGGCGACGCTCACGGTGGAGCCGGGCGGGTCGGCCGCCGGCCGCCAGGACGAGGCGCCAGCCGGCGCCGTGCCCACCGAGGGGACCCGACCCGACGTCGAGGCCACCATGGCCCGCGCCCGCCGGGCCCAGGCGGAGGTCGAGTTCTGGCCGCAGGAGCGCATCGACGACCTGGTCGCGGCCATCGGGTGGGCGGCCTACCAGGAGGACACCGCCCGGTCGCTGGCCGACCTCGCCTACCGGGAGACCGGCCTCGGCGACCCCGAGCACCTGTTCACGCTCTACCGGCGCCGGGTCCTCGGCACGCTGCGTGACCTGCACGGTGTCGTCACCACCGGCGTCATCGAGGAGCTGCCGGAGCGTGGCCTGCGCAAGCTGGCCAAGCCGATCGGGGTGATCGCGGTGGCCAGCCCCGCCACCGCGCCCTGCTCCGGGGTCGTCGGCAACGCCCTGCCGATGCTCAAGACCCGCAACGCCGTGGTCATCACCCCCAACCCCCGGGCGCGGCACTCCGCGGCCCGCACCGTCGACCTGCTGCGTCGCGGCCTGGACTCGGTCGGCGCCCCGCCGGACCTCATCCAGTGCCTGCCGGTCACCGACCGACAGACCACCGAGGCCCTGATGGCCGCCGCCGACCTGGTGATCGCCGCCGGCGGACCCGGCACGGTACGCCGGGCGTACCGCAGCGGCACACCGGCGATCAGCGCGGGCGTCGGCAACCCGGCGGTGATCGTGGACGCCTCCGCGGACGTGGCCGCCGCGGCGGAGCTGATCGTGCTGGGGGGCAGCTTCAACAACGGCACCTCCTGCTCGTCGGAGAGCAACGTGCTGGTGGACGCCGCGATCGCGCCCGCCTTCCGCGACCAGCTGGCCCGGCAGGGCGCCCACCTGTGCGACCCGGCCGAGACGGCGCGGCTGCGTACGCTGCTGTGGCCGGACGGGCGATCGCTCAACCGGGACGCGGTCGGGCGACCCGCCGCGGCGCTCGCCGCCGCCGCCGGGATCGACCTGGCCGAGCCGACCAAGACCACCGCCCTGGTGGCCCAGCTGCCGCCCCTGGCACCCGGCGGCGTCCCGGCGCTCGACGACCCGATGCTCGGCGAGAAGCTCACGCCGGTCTTCACCGTGTCCACGTTCGGCGACTTCGACGACGCGCTGGTCGCGGTGGAGACGCTGCTGAGCCGCATCGGGCAGGGCCACAGCTGCGGCATCCACACCGCGCGACCCGACCATGTGGCCAGGCTCGCCGAGCGGGCCCGCGCCGGACGGGTCATGGTCAACCAGTCGACCGCCGTGGGCAACAGCGGCAGCTTCGACAACGGGATGCCGTTCACCCAGGTCATCGCCAGTGGCAGCTGGGGCGGCTGCTCCCGGTCGGAGAACGTGACCTGGCGCGACTTCCTCAACTACACCTACGTCTCACACCCCCTGCCGCTCAGCGTGCCGGACGAGGAGACCCTCTTCGGCGCCCACTGGCGGCGCTTCCCCTGACGGAGACCCGACACATGGACATCAGCCCTCCCGAGGCGCCGCCGCGTGACCTGACGCCCGCCGAGATCGACGCCTTCCACACCGACGGCGTGGTCCGGCTGTCCGGCATGATCGACGACAGGTGGCTCGGCCGGATCGCCGAAGGCGTGGAGTACCTGCTCGCCAACCCGACCGTGCTGGCGCAGGCCACCGCGTTGCTGGGTGGCGGCGGTTTCGCCGGGGACGCCTTCATGTGGAAGACCCACGACGGCTTCCGCGACTTCATGTTCTTCTCCCCCGCGGCGCGCATCGCGCAGCAACTGTTCGGCTCCACCGCGATCACCGCCTTCTACGACCAGATCTTCGCCAAGCCGGCCGGGTCGGGTGCGCCGACGCCGTTCCACGAGGACGTCAGCTCCTGGCCGATCGCCGGCGACCAGGTGTGCGCGATGTGGATCCCCCTCGACCCGTGCACGCCCGACACCGCCGCGCTTCAGGTGGTGCGCGGTTCGCACCGCTGGGGCCGGCGCTACGTGCCGATCACCCCGGGCGCCTCCCACCTGGGCCAGCGGGAGGAACTCGAGGCGGTGCCGGACGTGTCCGACCACGAGATCCTCAGCTGGGACCTGACGCCCGGCGACATCGTGCTGTTCCACCCCGCCGCGCTGCACGGCGCCACCGGCACCGGGCCCGAGCGGCAGCGGCGGGCGTTCGTCTCCCGGTGGGTGGGCGACGGCGTCACCTTCCAGCCGCAGCACGCGGTGCTGCCGCTGCTGTGGGAGCACGGCCTGCGGCCCGGCGATCCCATCGGCGGCCCGCTGTTCCCGAGGGTGCTGCCGACGCCGGTGCCGACCGAGGCCGGCTCCCGGTTCGACGGCCCGCAGCAACCCCACGCGGAGCGGGCCGAGGAATTCCTCGCCATCCTGAGGATGCTGTAGCCGAGGCCGTCCGCAAGGGCGACGGGTACGTCATCACCGGGCGCAAGGCGTTCGTCACCAACTCGGCCGTCGCCGACTCGTTCAACATCTCCATGCGGGTCGCCGATCCCGACGGGGGGGTGGCGGCACGCCGAGGCCGTCGTCCTGACCGGCACGCCTGGACTGACCGTGCTGGGCGACTGGGACGCGCTGGGCATGCGCGGCTCCGGCAGCCACGGGATCCTGCTGGAGGAGTGCGTCGTCCCCGCCGACCGGGTCACCGTCGGCGAGCCGTCCGGCCCGCCGACGTCGGAGGACCTGACGCGCTCCTGCGCGGTCAACTTCCCCCTGCTGGGCGCCTCGCTCGGGATCGCCGAGGCGGCCTACCCGTTCGCCGACTGAGGACCGGCCCGCCGACCCGGGGCTGCCAGGTCGAGACCGTCACCGCGCGGCGGAGGCCGCGCCGGGCCGGCCGGGCGCCGGCAGCGCCCGCACGTCCAGCTTCCCGCTCGGCGTGCGGGGCAGCTCGTCCAGGCAAACCACGGCGCCGGGCAGCAGGTAGTCGGGCAGCGTCTCGCGGAGCTGGTCGCGCAGCTCGCGGGCGGTCGGACCGGGCGGCGCGCTCGGCACGACGTACGCCACCAGGCGCGGGGCGGAACCAGTCCCGCCGACCGGCACGACCGCCGCCCGGCGCACCCCGGCACACCGCCGTACCGCCTGTTCCACCTCGCCCAGCTCGACGCGGTGGCCGCGGATCTTGACCTGGCCGTCCCGGCGGCCGTGGAACTCCACCAGGCCGTCGGGATGCCGGGTCACCAGGTCGCCCGTGCGGTAGCAGCGGCCCTCGGGGTGCCCGGTGGGGAACATCTCGCCGGTCAGTCCGGCGTCGTCGCGGTAGCCCCGGGCGAGCCCCGTCCCGAAGATCAGCAACTCCCCCTCGACGCCCGGTGCGACCGGGCGGAGGTCGGCGTCGACGACGGCGGCCCGAGCGTTGTCGATCGGCCGGCCGATCGGCACCGTGGCGGTCCGCGGGCGCGCCGTCGGGTCGGCCGGCACCTCGAAGGTGAGCGCGCCGACGGTGGTCTCGGTCGGACCGTAGTGGTTGACCATGCGCACGTCCGACAGCTCGCGGACCTGGTCCACCAGCTCCCAGCGGCACACCTCGCCACCGACGATCAGCAGGCGGCGGGGCAGGACCCGCTCCTCGGCCTCGTCGAGCAGGGCCGCCAGGTGCGACGGGGTGATCTTCAGGACGTCGATGCCGTGCGCGTCCTGGTAGTCGGCGAAGTCGTCGGGATCCGTCGCGGTCGGCGTCGGCACCAGGTGGACCGTGTCTCCCTGGACCAGCGCCGGGAAGACCGCGGTGTGCCCGAGGTCGGTCGCGAGGCTGGTCACCGACGCGAAGCGCAGCTGTTCGCCGTCGGTGCGCTCCGGCCCGACCAGCCGGGCGACGAAGGCCGCGTAGTTGGCCAGGGCCGCGTGGGGGATCTCGACGACCTTGGGTACGCCGGTGGAGCCGGAGGTGAACACGGTGTAGGCGAGCTGGTCCCCGGTCACCGGCAGCGGGCCGGGCAGCGCCCCGGCGCGCTCGGCCGCCGCCCCCGCGCCGATCCAGCCGGCCAGGTCGACGGGAAGCACCACCCGCCCGGTCACCGGCGCGTCGTCGCGATCCGTCACCACGACGGCGGCCCCGCAGCCGTGCAGCTGGCTCTCGATCCGGGCCCGGGGCTGGTTGGCGTCCACGCAGGCGTAACCGGCCCCGGCGTGCAGCCCGGCCAGGCAGGCCACCAGCTGGGCGGCGCCCCGGTGGGCCAGGACGGCCACCGGGGCCGCTGCCGCGCCGTGGCGCCGCAGCAGGTCGGCGAGACCGGCGACGGCGCGCTGCAGCTCGGTGTAGCTCAGTGTCGCGTCCGCGCCGACGACGGCCGTCCGCTGGCCGGCACGCCGCGCGGCGGCCCAGATCAGCGCGGGCACCGCCCGGGCGGGATCCCACCCGGCCGGCCGTCCGGGCACCTCGGAGTCGGCAGGCATGGCGGGTCCTTCCGTTCGACGGCGGCGCGGCCGACAGCTCGCCGGCCGACGGTGGGGCCGCGCGGCAGGGGGCTTCCGGTGGCAGCGATCGTGACACGGGGCCCAGGGCTCGACAACACCTCATTCGTGGCGCGAAACCCCTATCCGTCGCGGCCCTCGTAGCGTCGCGGCCCGTCGCCGGACGACGCGCCCCGGTGGCCGCGCCTGACGCGCGACCCGGCCGGCCCGGCGGTCAGACCGCCACCATGCAGTTGTCGGAGCAGCCGTCGCGCCCCCGGGCGCTGACGATCCCGGCGGAGCCGTCGCCGTAGTAGCGGCAGAACAGGCCCGCCGGGCGGCCGCCGAACAGCAGCGGCCCGATCACCGGGGCGACCTCGACGTCGTGGGGTTCGTCGGCGCCGTCGGCGACAAGCGCGACCCGGCAGGTCCGCGGCGTCACGAAGTCCTGCACCACGCTGGTGCCGTCGGCCGCGGCCTCGGCGACGGCGGACTCCCACGTCGCCTGGTCGACCTCGCCGCCGATGACCACCTGCTTGCCGCTCTCGCCCAGGCCCGCCTTGAGCACCAGCAGGTCCCGGTTCGCCAGGACGAACGGGAGCAGCTCGACCTCGCGGCCCTCGCGGGTGGTCCTGCGGTCCGAGAGGATCCGCGTCCACGGCACGTACCTGTCGACGAGGCTCCGGTCGGCCGCGCTCATCCACGGCCGGCCCTCCGACAGCAGCCCCATGGTCAGCTTGCTGTGCATGAAGGTCGACGTCTGGGTGCCCACGAGCAGGCAGCCGTTGTCCAGCGCGTCCTGCACGTAGGTGGTGTCGAGGCCGGCGTCGAGCCAGTCCGGGATGGTGAAGTTGCGCAGCCCGATCGGGTAGCGCAGGTGGGGCGGGCAGTCCCACGCCTCCGGCAGCTCCTCCGGCTCGAAGAACCGCGCGGTGAGGCCGTGGTTGTTGAGGTAGTCGGCCTCCAGCTGGAAGTAGCGGCTCTGCACGCCGTAGACCCGGGCGCTGCCGACGATGGCCACCCGCGGCGCCAGCCCCAGCTCGGTGCAGAGCGACCGGTACATCTCGGCGCGCACGGCGAACGGGTCGGGTGAGCTGAACGGGGTCCTGCCCTCGGCGTCGGCGTGGAGCTTGCGCCACACCTCGAGGCGGCTGCGCGTCTCCACCACGCCGCCGAGCGCGCCGCTGACGTTGAACTCCAGGAACCGGGGCCCGTCCGGGCCGATGACGACGTCCGGCCGCACGACGCAGTCCGGGTAGCGCTCCTCGACGAACGGGTCCCGCACGAACAGCTGGTTCTCGCTCTGGGGCATCCGGTAGGCCGCCAGCCGGCCCTCGGTGGTGGGAGCCGTCTCGAGGGCGGTGCGGCGGAGCAGGTCGACCAGCGCGGCGGCCGCCCGGAAGATCTCGGCGTAGGACGCGCGCGGGATGGCTATCGGTGCCGCGGGCAGCAGCCGCTGGTAGGGCCAGCCCGTGTCGCGCAACTCGTGGCGGAGCATCCCGCGGATCGTCTCCGCCGGCGCGGCCGGCGTGAGGCGGTGGGTGCCGAACCACGGATGCCCGGCCGGCCCCGTACTGCTGACATCCTCGCGCACGGTCATCTGACGCTCCCCGGAGTTGCACGTCGGGCCGGGCGCCGGAGCGTGCTCGCCGCGGGCCGGATTCTCCGAAACGATGATCGACATAGACTAACATTCACCTCCGACGTGGACCGCGCCGATCCGTCCACACCCGACACGGAAGGGCTGCCGATGACACTGCGTCACGTCCAGGGCAACGAGTACCGCGAAGAGCACGGCGGGGACTACGAGGACTTCGAGCCCGGCATGGTGATCCGGCACTGGCCGGGCCGCACCATCTCCGAGACCGACAACACCTGGCTGACCCTGCTCACCATGAACCAGCACCCGCTGCACTTCGACGAGCACTACGGCGCGGGCAGCGAGTACGGGCGGGTGCTCGTCAACAGCGGGATCACCCTGTGCCTGATCGGCGGCATGACCGTGCAGGCCCTGTCGGCGCGGGCGGTGGCCAACCTCGGCTGGGACAAGGTCCGCCTGCGGGAGCCGGTGTTCGTCGGGGACACGCTGTACGCCACTAGCCGGATCCTCGACAAGCGCCTGAGCCGGTCCCGGCCCGGCCAGGGCATCATCACGGTGGAGACGACGGGCACGAAGTCCACCGGCGAGACCGTCATCGTCTTCGAGCGCTCGTTCATGGTCCGCTGCCGGGAAAGCTCCTCCTGACCTACGCCACGGCCGCCGCCCCCTCGTGCAGCGCGACCGCGGCGGCGGTGTCCTCGATGGCCATTCCGACGGTACGCAGGACGGAGGTCCGGCCGCCGACGCGGACCTCGCCGGTGACCAGCGCGCCCAGCTCGCACAGGTCGTCAACGCCGAGCAGACCGGCGGCGAGGGCGGCCCGCACCTCGCCGGCGCCCTCCAGTGCCGCGGTCCGCTCCTCGACGACGGCCACGGCGTCGGCCAGGAGGGCGGGGTCGAGCTCGATCGCGTCCGGGTGGGTGCCGCCGATCACGTTGACGTGCGCGCCGGGCGCCACCCAGTCCGCCTCGACCAGCGGCGCGTTGTCGCTGGTCGAGGTCGCCGTGCAGATGATCGCCGCGTCGGCGACGGCGGCCTTCGCGCTGTCGCAGACGCTCGCGTGCACCGGGTGGGGCACGGCGTCGCGCACCCAGTCGGCGAACTGCTCGGCCCTGCTCCGGGTGCGCGAGAACACCCGGACGGTGCGGATGCGGCGCACCGCCGCCACCGCGCGCACCAGGGCCCGCGCCTGCACCCCCGCGCCGATGACCGCGAGGTCCTCGGCGTCGTCGGCGGTGCACCAGCGGGTCGCCAGGGCGGCGACCGCGCCGGTGCGGACGGCGGTCAGCTCCGCGCCGTCCAGCAGGGCCGTGATCTGCCCGGTGGTCAGGTCCGTGAGCGCGACGATCCCGTGGATCAGCGGCAACCCGCGCCCGGGGTTGTCGGGCGTGAGCGTGGTGATCTTGACGCTGCCCACCCCACGCCGTTCCCAGACCGCGGGGCTGACCAGCAGGACCCGCTGGGGACCGTGCTCGATGACGGTGCGCGCCGGGGAGTCGGTCCGGCCGGCGGCCAGGTCCGCGAACATCTCGCCCAGCGCGTCGATCACCCGGATCAGCTGGGGCGTGCCCGCCATCTGCGCCGCGCCGACCGTCACCGGCCCGGTCATCCGGCAGCTCCGCTGGTGCTGAACCGGGCCGCCCAGGCGTCCTCGCGCGCCACGGTGGCGCGGGCCATCCGGGCGAACGGCGGGCCGACCATGTTCCCGTCCAGCACGGCGATCCCGCCGCTGGCCGCCCGTACGGCCTCGGCCACCCTGCGCGCGAGGCGCAGGTCGTCGGCCTGGGGACGCAGCACCCGGTTGATCTCGTCGAGTTCGCCCGGGTGCACCGTCGCCTTGCCGTGGAAGCCGAGCGCCCGCACCCGGGCGGTCTCCTGCGCCAGGACGGCCGGCTCGGCGAGGCGGAAGTTGGCGGTGTCGATGCAGGCGGTCCCGTGCCGCGCGCAGGCCAGCGCCATCGCCTGCCGGGCGGCGAGCATGGCCTCCCAGCTGATCTCGACCCCGAGCGTGGCGGCCAGATCCGCCGAGCCGAGGACCAGTCCGTCGCTCGCCCCGGCGATGGCGTCGATCTCCGCGACCGCCTCCACGGTCTCCACCGTCACGTAGATCTCCGGATGCGCGTCCGCGCTGGCCAGGATCTGACGCAGCAGGGCCACCTCGGCCGCCGAGGTCACCATCGTCATCATGACGATGCCGGGCCGCACCGAACACTCCGTGAGGGCCACCAGGTCCCGCACCGCCGCGATGCTGCCCAGTTGGTTGATGCGGACCGCGACGTTCTCCGGCCGTGGCGCCTTCTCCAGGGCGGCCTGGCACACGGTGCGCGCGGCCGGCTTCTCGGCCGCCGGTACGGAGTCCTCCAGGTCGATCAGGTGGACGTCCGCGTCGTAGGACCAGGCCTTCACGATCCGGTCCAGCGACAGCGCCGGGGTGTACAGGATGCTGCGCGGGATCGCCCGCGCGGCGCCGGTCACGGGGCCACCGGCTCGGGCAGCGCGGCGGCCGGGCGGGCGCCCGCCTCGACGAGCACGGAGCACAGCTTGGTGATCTGTTCCTCGGTCTGGCCCGCGCGCAGCATGACCCGCAGGCCGGCGGTGCCGCGGGCGACGATCGGGAAGAACACCGGCGAGGTGTAGAACCCGGCCGCGAAGACCCGCTGGGCCGCCTCGACGACGGTCTCGTCGCTCATCGGCACCACCCGGATTGGGTACGTGCTGCCGGACTGCTCGGTGGCGAGCAGCGAGTCGAACAGCGCGATGTTGGACCGCAGCCGGCCCTGCAGCCGGGTCAGTTCCTCGGTGCGGTGGATCTCGGCCGAGGCGAGCGCGGCGCCCACCGCGGCGGCGTTCATCTTCTGCGAGTAGCCCAGGGGGCCCGCGAAGCGCTCGATGATCCGCCGCGTCTCCTTGGGGAAGCCGTCGAGCAGGATGGCCGTGCCGCCCGCCCCGAAACCCTTGCTCAGGGTCGCGACGGTGATGGTCCGGTCGTCCCGCACGGGGCAGTGCGAGCGGACGTAGCCGATGCCGCGCTCGCCGTACGCCGACAGCGAGTGCGAGTCGTCGTAGAAGACCAGGAGGTTGTACTTGTCCTGCAACACGGCCAGTTCCTCGACGGGCGCGTAGCCGCCGAGGCTGTCCGAGCCGTCCACGACGTAGCAGACGCGTTCGTAGGTGCGGCACATGTCCTCGAGGTAGTCGAGGTCGTGGTGGCGGCAGGTGACGACCTCGGTCTCGTCGGCGCAGCTCGGCTTGGCGTTGGCCATCGACACGTGGGCGTTCTTGTCGAAGACCATCAGCGGGCGGGTGCCGTTGCCGAGGTGTCCCGACGCGATCAGCGGCAGCAGGCCGGTGCTGGCCGCCGCCGTGGAGATCGCGCTGATCACCATCGCGTCGAACAGCTCGCCCAGCGACTCTTCCAGCTCCAGCAGCACCGACGTCTGCACGCGGGTACGCGGGATGCAGTGGTCCAGCACGCCGAAGCGGCGCAGCGCCTCGACGGCCCCGTCGATCACCTTGGGATGGGTGTCCAGGTCCAGGTAGGAGCAGACCGTGAAGTTCACGAACTCGTGGCCGTCGGCCATCCGGAACACGCCGTCGGAGAGGTCGCCGACGATCCCGGCGACCCCGTGTTCCTCCGACATGTTCCAAAAGGTGTTCCCCACGCCGATGAGCTTGTCGTTGTTGCGGTAGCGGTGGGTGGGGGTGATGGTCTTGCGCTCGCTCATCAGGAGTTCACCTCGGTGGGCTTGTAGCTGTAGACACCCTTGACCCTCCGGTAGGCGTACGTGTACAGCGCGACGCCGAGCGCGTGCGGCCTGCGGAGGATCTTCTTCGACTTCAGCCAGAAATTGACGTTGATGTTCATCTCGTCCAGCGACTCGGCCTGGTGCCACCAGCCGAGCGGCAGGTAGAGCATGTGGCCCGGTTCGAGGACGAAGTCACGGCGCTGGGCGAGCTTGGGCGCCAGCCTCGGGTAGCGCGCCAGGTCGACGTTGTCCAGGTCGAACACCTGGGACTTGTCGCCGAACCCGCGCAGCACCGACCTCGGGTAGTACTCGCGGGAGCCGGGCGGGGCGATGATGAAGCGCTTGCGGCCCTCCAGCGCGATGTTGAAGTTCTCGAACTCGTCGAAGTGGTTCTTGGTGAACACTCCCTGGTGGCTGATCCACAGGTTCGCCGCGTACAGCGTGTCGCCGTAGCCGAAGAACTTGTCCGCGTCGAAGCCGATGACGGCGTTGACGTCGGCCGGGCTGTTGCGGATGTTCGACACCACCCGGTGCCAGGTGCCCGGGGTGGTCAGGTGGCGCTCGTCGGCGAAGAAGTCGCGGAGCTTGATGTCGCGCGTCTCCCAGCGCCCCGGGTGGTTCTTGTCGCCCGGTTCGGTGAACAGGGTGACGGTCATGTCGGCCAGCCGGCTCGCCACCCCCTCCCGGCCGAGCCCCTGCACGTCACCCGGCAGCGCGATCACCACGGGCACGTCGGCCTTGAACAGCCCGCCGGGGCCGACGGCCATGAACTCGTCGAACGTCATGCGAGCCACGGGGACACCCGCCGACCCGTTCGTGTTGGACACCGCGTCCGGAACTCCCATGTCGCCTTTCCTCACTGCTGAGGGCCGCGGTCCGCGGCCGGTCACGTGGTGGCCCTGCGGGCGCTCAGCTCCGCCACCACGTCCACGATCAGGTCCTCCTGGCCCGCGATGGCCTGCCGCCTGCCGAGTTCGAAGAACACGTCACGCGCGTCGACGCCGGCGCGGCTGGACAGCTCGACGACCCGGTGCTTGAACCCCGAGAACACCCCGGCCAGGCCGCTCACGATGGACATCGAGGCGGTCACCGGAGGCGCGGGCATGAGTTCGCGCTCCGCGAGGTCGGCGGCGTCGAGGAGCGCGTACAGGTCGATGCCGGTCGCGAACCCGCTGCGCTCCAGCACGGGGACGAGCACCTCGAGCTGGGTGTTGCCCGCCCCGGCGCCGAAGCCCCGCGCGCAACCGTCGATGATGCTGGCGCCGGCCTCCGCCGCGGCCACCGAGTTGGCGACGGCCATGCCGAGGTTGTCGTGGCCGTGGAAGATCACCGGCGTGTCGACGGCCTCCGCCATCGCGCCGATCCGCGCCGTGACGTCGGCGGGCAGGAAGTGGCCCGCCGAGTCCATGATCCCGACCGCCTGCGCGCCGTACCCGACGGCCTGCGCGGCGTGCTCGGCCAGCTCGCCGGGGGACGCCATGTGACTCATCATCAGCACGCAGTGCGCCTCGGCGCCGGCCTCCCGCAGGACGCCCAGGTGACGCTCGGCCAGCGACGTCTCGGTGGCGTGCACACCGATGCGCACCACGTCTGCACCGTGGCCGATCGCGCGCCGCAGGTCGTCGGAGGTGCCCCAGCCGGGCAGCATGAACACGCCCATCCGGCTGTGCCGCAGCGCCTCCCGGACCGTCGACAGCATCTCGTCGTCGCTCACCGCGGCCTGGCCGACCTGCAACGACGACGCGCCGAGGCCGTTGCCGTGGCCGACCTCCACGACCGGGATCCGCGCCGCGTCCGCCGCTTCCGCGTACCGGCGCAGGGCGGCCGCCCCGAGCTGGTGGCGGACGGCGTGCTGGCCGTCGCGCAGCGTCGGGTCGTGGATCACGACGTTCCTCATCGGGCCGCCTCCGTCCGGGCGGTCCGGCCCAGCCGGGCCGCGTGCTGCTCGGCGACCAGGATGGCGGCCGAGTTGATGATGTCGAGGTTGCCGGCGTACCGGGGCAGGACGTCGCTGTGCGCGGTGACCTGGAGGGCGACCGTCACCCGGTCGTCGACCACGGTGCAGGCGGTCACCGCGTAGCCGGGGGCGAACGAACGCACCTGCTCGGCCACCCCGTCGACCACCTCGCGCACCGCGGCGACGTCGGCGCCGGCAATCCGCGCGTGGACGGCCGTCCGGAAGGTCGCCGGCGGCACCGCCGGACTGATGTTGAGGATCGCCTTGACGTCGGGCACGCCGGAGAACGTCGTGATGGCGTGCCGGGTGGTCGCCACGTACTCGTCGAGGTTCAGCCGGGTGCCGCGGCCGGCGACGTCGCTGGCCACCGTCGAGACGACCTCGACGTAGCTCACCGGGAAGCGGGCCGCGAGCGCGTGCGCGACCGGGATGGACGCCTGACCGCCGCAGCTGATCAGGTTGATGTTGCGTCCGGTCGTCGCCTCCACCCCGGTCACGGTCGGCACCACCATCCGCCCCACCCTGCTGGGCGTCAGGTCGACCACCAGCGTGCCCAGTGGCTCCAGCAGCGACCAGTGCCGCAGGTGGGACGCCGCGTTGGTGGCGTCGAACACGACGTCGAACGCGTCCCCCGCCGCCAGCACGGCGTCGATCCCGTCGGCGGTGACGGGGTAGCCGAACCGCTCGGCGTGCCGCAGGCCCGCCGAGGCCGGGTTGCGCCCGGCCACCAGCCGGCAGTCCAACAGCGGAGAACGGTGGATCTTGCTGATCAGGTCCTGGCCGATCGCCCCGGTGCCGATGACGGCGACGGTGGCGGGCTCGACGACGCGGACATCGGCGTCGGTCACGTCCGCTGTGAGAGTCAAGGCGTGCCTCCAGGGCGCCGGAGCCGGCCGATCCGCGACCGCCGGGCGAGGGGTCGGCGGGTGCGGGTCGCGTGACTCGCGGTATCCGGGTCGTAGGTTCTCATGTACGTCGTCCTCACCATTCGATGTGCGCACCGCCCCGGTGGCGGCCCGACCGAACCCGGCGCCGGCACCGCAGGGGCCGGGTGCCCGGGGTCGGCGTCCGGACGTCGCCATCCAGCCGTGCCGGCCCCGGCCGCGGGTGTCCGTACGACACGCGCGACGCCCACGGCGAGGCGGCCGCCCTCGGGGCGTCGCGGTCGGTGGGTCGCCGCGCGGCGGGGGCACCGGGCGGATGTCGGGACACGTCGTGACCGGGAGTCGTTCGGCGGATTCCGGTCGGCCGGAATTGCCGCGCCGTCGAGCAACATTCGGACATATAGCTGGATCTCAGAAGTCTCGACGTAATAACCGAAGAAGCCCCCGTATAAATGCACGACAGTCAATTCGGCAGTTGCGCTCCCGTCAGCCGCAGCGCTCCGCCGGCATCGAAGCTATCAGATGGCCACGCCGAGTGGACCCGGCTGTTGCGTCACTCTCACGACAATCCACGCTGGAGTGTGAACGGTCACAGGAACCCCGACGGCCCACCGTGGCTCGGCCCCGGCCGGCCGGATCACGTCGCTTTGGCACACCTTCGGGCACGTTGCCCGTCAGGTCGATCCGGCGTCCTTCTCCCCCGACCCGCCCGCCCTCCGGCGGGTCGGGGGATCCGCCGCGCCGCGCCGCCGGCACTGCGCCGTCGACGCCGCCACGACCATTTGCGACTATCTTCCTCGGCTCCACCGTGCTGACATTTTCGGACGGTCCGGTCGAATTGTCGGCGACGGTGGACCGGCAGATCGAAAGGGGACGGAATGAATCGTCGGCCGCGCCACCGGCGAAGCTCGCTCGGCGACGGATGACGATCGCCGCCCCCCTGCCGACCCCGCCCGACCCGGAACCGGACGCGCCACCCGCCCCGAGAGGACACACCATGACGACCACCCGGCCCCCCGCACTGAACAGGTCGCCACTGGGCCGCGCGTACGCCGAGCACCTCGCCCGGAGCGCCTCGACGGACGACCCGACCGCCGCCGCCCGGGAGTCGGCCACCCTCGAGCCGTACCGGGACCGGCTCATGAGCGGCCCCGCCTTCCTCGGTGCGGCCGAGAGCCGGGCCGTCGCCCGGGACCTGCGCACCGTCTACGACCTGCTGCGCGCCCTGCCGGAGCGGGTGTTCGACGGCGACCTCACCGCGCTGGCGCAGGCCGTCGGCATGGATCCCCTCCAGACGGCGTTGATCACGCGCGGCGCCCGCGCCGGGTCGCTCGTCCCACTGGGCCGCGCCGACCTCTACCACGACGGCGCGGGCTTCCGCCTGCTCGAGTTCAACATCACCAGCGCGCTCGGCGGCTTCGAGAGCGCCGACATCAACCGGGCCATGCTGGCGTACCCGCCGCTGCGGGAGTTCGCGGACGAGCACCGGCTCCGGTACCGGGACACGCTGGGCTGCATCGTGCGGACCATGTACGCGGAGTGCGCCGCGATGATCCCCGCGGACCGGCCGCCCGTCGTCGCCGTGGTCGACACGATCGAGAACTTCCCGATCGTGGGTTCCCGGCTCGAGGTGCTCGCCGAGATGCTGGCCGGCTACGGGATCGAGGGCATCGGCTGCCACCTCGGCCAGTTCACGTACCCGCAGGGCCGGCCGACCGTGGCAGGCCGCGCCGTCGACGTCGTCCTGCGGTACTTCCTGCCCGAGGACCTGGCCGACCCGGCGGCGGCAGCCCAGGTGGAGCCGCTGCTGGTCGCCGCGGAGCAGGAGAAGGTCGGCCTGTTCAGCCGCCTGGACGCCGAGCTCTACGGCAACAAGGGCACCCTGGCCATGCTCTCCGACGACCGGCACCGGGGCCTGTTCGACGCCGACGAGCTGGCCTGCCTCGACCGGATCCTGCCGTGGACCCGGCACGTACGCCCGCGCGGCACCGACGCCGAGGGGGCCGAGGTCGACCTGCTCGCGTACGCCCGGGCCCGGCAGGACGAGCTGATCCTGAAGCCGACTCTGCTGCACGGCGGCAACGGAGTCCTCGCCGGCTGGACGGTGGGCGGGGACGAGTGGCAGGCCCGGCTCGACGCCGCGGTGGGCGGCCCGTTCGTGCTGCAACGCCGGGTTCAGCCCGCCGCCGAGCCGTTCCCCGACGGGGCCGGCGGCGTGCGGGACCTCTACCTCAACTGGGGGGTCTACCTGGCCGACCGCGACGTCGTCGACGAGGACGGGTACGCCGGCTGCCTTGTGCGCGGCAGCACCGACCCGGGCGTCGGGGTGGTCAGCATGGCCGACGGCGCGAAGGTCGGCTGCACCTTCCACGGCGGCTGAGCGCCCGTCGCCGACCGCGTGGGCGGGTGTCGGGGCCGGCGGTCAACCGGCGCGCCGCGCCCGTACCGCCTCCTGCCGGGCACCGGGTTCCGGTGCCCGGCAGGCGTCAGTGGGACACGCCGGCCGGAGCGGCCGGCACGGCCGGGCGCTCAACGCCCGCACGTGCCGGCCGGCGGGTCGAGGGCGCGCTCACGCACCCGCGCCGGACCGCACCCGGTCGATCCAGGCCTCGACATCGTCGGCGGTACGCGGCATGGCCGACGACAGGTTCTCGTGACCGTCCTCGGTGACCAGCACGTTGTCCTCGATACGGACGCCGATGCCGCGGAACTCCTCCGGCGCCAGCAGGTCGTCCGCCTTGAAGTACAGGCCGGGCTCGACGGTGAGGATCATGCCCGGCTTCAGCTCGCCGTCCATGTAGTCCTGACGCAGCAGCATCTGGCAGTCGTGCACGTCCATGCCGAGGTGGTGGGACGTGCCGTGGACCATCCAACGGCGGTGCCAGCCACCGCGCTCGCGGTCCAGGGTCTGCTCCAGGGTCACCCCCTCCGGCAGCAGCCCCCACTCGTACAGCCGCCGGGCGATGACCACGTTCGCGGCGGCGTGGATGTCGCTGAACTTGTTGCCCGGCTTCACCGCCGCCAGGCCGGCCTCCTGCGCCTCCAGGACCGCCTCGTAGATCTTGCGCTGCACGTCGGTGAAGCGACCGGTCACCGGGAGGGTGCGCGTGATGTCGGCGGTGTAGAGGGAGTCGACCTCGACACCGGCGTCCACCAGGATCAGGTCACCCTCGCGGACCGGCCCGGTGTTCTTCGTCCAGTGGATGGTGTTGGCGTGGTCGCCGGACGCACAGATGGTCTCGTAGCCGATCCCGTTGCCGTCGTGGCGGGCGTACAGGCCGAAGAGGCCCTCGACCCACCGCTCGCCGCGCTCCTTGCCGACGGCCTCGCGCAGCCCGGCGATGATCGCCTCGAAGCCCCGGTGGGTGGCGGCGATCGCCTTGCGCATCTCGCCCACCTCCCACTCGTCCTTGCACAGTCGCATCCCCGAGAGGTGGCGGGCCAGTTCCTCGTCCGCCTCGTGCTGCTGCGTCACCGACGCGGACGTCGCCGCCTGGGCCCGGGTCTCGTCGACGAGCCGGGCGAGCTCGCCGTCGGCCCCCCGCACGACGCGCACCACGGTCGCACCGGCGTCCTTGGCCAGGACGTCCGGAAGCGAGTCGATGTGCCGGGTGGCGAGACCCAGCCGCTGCTCGAGCTCGCCCATCGTCGGGCGGGGGCCGACCCAGAACTCACCGAACCGGGAGTCCGCAAAGAACTCCTCGCTGTCGCGCGGGGCGAGCGGCCGGAAGAACAGGATCGCCTCGTGGCCCTCGGGCTTCGGGTCCATCACCAGGACGCTGTCGGGCTCGGTGTCGAACCCGAGACCGGTCAGCCAGGCGAAGGCCGTGTGCGGGCGGAACGTGTAGTCCGTGTCGTTGCTGCGCACCTTGAGGCCACCGGCGGGGATGATCAGACGCTCGCCCGGGAACCGCCGCGACAAGGCCGCCCGGCGGCGGGCAGCGTGGTCGGCGACCTCCGCCCGCGGGACAGGTACTGAATCCGGAGTGGCCCAACCGGAGGCGATGAAAGCGCGGAATGCGTCGCTCGTGGGGGTGTTGCGGTGGCTGGCTTTCACCTGCTCGTCGCTTGTCATGGTCGATATCCTGCCATGTGCTCCGGAGTACCGGCAAAGCCGCGAGGACCTCCGTTGTCCGCGCATTTTCCGCCTGGAGACCGCTGGCGGGACGACTTACGCCACCGGTCGTCCAGACCGGACGCCTCGGGCGACGTGGCGAGGTTGGCGACGCGCGACCGTGACGCCCGTCCGTGCGGCTGCGGAATGCATCTCGTCCAGTCAGGTGCCACCAGCCGGCAGCCCATTTCATCCAGCGCTCAGGAGAAGCAGTATTCCGCGTATCCGATCCAGGGCCGGAGACCGACACGGTATTCGGTGACCCGGCCGTCGGTACCGGTACGGAAATGCAGTCCGAGCGTGTTGTCGGCCCGGGATCCGCCGGGCGCCACCTCCACGGACGGCCCGCTGCCGGGGGCCACGGGATCACCGAGGACGACCACCGCCTCACCGAACTCGCGACGGATCTCGTCGATGCTGCTGCCCACCCCGACGTCACCGTACGTGCGGTGTTCGGCGGTTCTCACCATGAAGGCCAACACCAGGGTCTCGTCGTCGATGGTGACGCCCAGGCCGGCCCGGTTGTCCCAGGCCACGCTGCAGATGTCGGTCATCGGCCGGGGCGAGAGGTCGAGACCCGTGTCCCGTTCCACGGCGCCCGAAGAGACCCCACCGGCCTGGTGCGGGCCGAATCCGCGCTCGGTCACCAGCGGGCGCGACCGGTCGGAATCCCGATCCGGCTCCTGCTGCCGAGGGCGGGCCGAGGGGGTGGTGTCGCCCCCGAGTCCGCCCTTCTCCCCTTCCGGGTCATTCGGCGCCGCACAGGCGAGTACGCCGGCCAGCGCAACGACGAGGAAAACCGGCAGGCGCAATTGCATCGTTCTTCTCGATCCATCCTCGGAGGGCCGCCGGATGGGCGGCGCGGCCGGAACGTTAAGGGCCCGCCAGCACGCTGTCAATTGCCCCCCGGGTAACGCCACGGTCACGCAAAGGCATATTTGCAGGTAGTTTCAAAGTGGCATTTCCGGGCCCGGAAACCAGGGACACCAACTCCGGAGAACCGGACAGGATCGGCTGGCCGAAAGCGCGGAGACGGACATGATTCAGAACCTCACACCGGCTCGGACCGTCCGGCCGCCGGGTCGCGATCGGGGCAGCCACGGCCATGCCCGGTGCTGCCCTGCCGGGGCGTGCGCTCGGCCGAGCGCCGCCGAGGGACGCGGCCCCGGGCGTACGTGGTGATGGCCGCCGCTCCCGACCGGATCTTCGGCGCCCGCTGCCCACCGTGGCGGGCGCTTTCGGATTGCTCGCCGGGGCGGGACCAAACATCCCCGTGTTCGTCTCGGCCCACGACCACTCCCCCACTCCAACGGGCCGGCGAACTCGAGCGCCCCGGCCAAGCTGCCGGCGCCCTCGACCGGGCCCCGACGCGCCCCGGCGGCCCGGGTGGTTCGCGGTCGTCACCGCAGCGCGTGCGCCGCGGAAGCGGGCATCGACGTCCGTGGCGGCGACACGTATCGGAGGGTTTCACCGAAAAGCCACAATCGATCGACGTCTTGACATCCGTCGTAACATTTTCGAAGCCGCTCGATCGGCCTCCGAGGCGCGCTTGCGAACGCCGCCGTTTCCGCTTTGTTTGATCCGACCGTCCGAAGCGGTCGCCAACTCACGGAAAGCGAAGTGTCCATGCAATTGTCTGCGTTGAGTTCTGCGGTGAAGACAGCTGTCGGCCGTGATTCGCGTCGTCGGGGCAGGCGGATCGCCGTCGTGGCCGCGCTCGGTGTGGCACTCGTGGGCGGGGCGGGCGCCGGCGCCGCAGCCGTCGCACCGGCGCCGGAGCCGGCCGGGGCGACCGTCGGCGTCCAGACCGTACGGCAGGGCAGCGTCACGGTCGACGGCGCGACCCTGCGCTACACCACCACCGGGAGCGGCACGCCGCTGGTGCTGCTGCACGGGTGGCCGCAGACGTCGTGGGCGTGGCACCAGGTGCTGCCCGCCCTCGCCCAGCAGCACACCGTGATCACGTTCGACCTGCCGGGCCTGGGCGCCTCCGCCGCCGCGACCGGCGGCTACGACAAGGCCACCACGGCGCGACGGATCCGGCAGGCGGTCAACCAGCTCGGCTTCACCCAGGTGGCCCTGATCGGTCACGACCTCGGCGCCATGGTCGCCTACAACTACGCCCGCGACTTCCCCACCGAGGTCACCCGGATCGGCGTCGTCGAAAGCCCGCTGCCGGGATTCGGGTTGGAGGACTTCTACGGGGTCAGCTGGCACTTCCTCTTCAACGCCTCGTCCGCGCCGATCCCGGAACGCATCATGGACAACGAGGACGTCCCCACCTATCTGGGAATGCTCTTCGACCGCGCGCAGCATCCGGAGGCGATCGACCGTAGCGTCTACTACCGCGCGTATTCCGACCCCGCCAGGCGGACGGCGGGATACGAGTACTACCGGGCGCTCAAGGCCGACGCCGCCGACAACCAGGCCCAGGCGCAGGCGAAGCGCCTGACCATTCCGGTGATGGCCATGGGCGCCCAGTCCGTCTTCGGGCCGGCCGTCGCCGCCTCCTACCAACAGGTGGCCAGCGACGTCCGCACCGTTGTGGCCCCCGACACCGGCCACTGGATCCCCGAGGAGAACCCGACCTTCTTCAGCGCCTGCGCGCTGCTCTTCTTCGGACCCTCCACCGGCACTCCCTCCAGCCCCGAACTCACCGGCTGCGCCCCCTGACCGGAGCCCGTTGCGCACGCGCCGTGCCACGGCGAGGACGACCGCCGTCGACCCGGGCCGGCAGTGGCGACGCTGCGGTCGACCCGGCCGTCCTCGCCGTGGCGTCGGTGTGCGAGGGGCCTGGTACGGCAGCCGCCGTTCGGGATCATGGCTGAGGTTCGAGGTTCAGAGCTGATCGTCGATGAGACCGGCTTCCTGAAGAAGGGGATCAAGTCCGCCGGCGTGCAGCGCCAGTACTCCGGCACTGCCGGGCGGACGGAGAACTGCCAGCTCGGGGTGTTCCTGGCCTACGCGAGCCCGGCGGGGCGCACGCTGATCGACCGGGAGTTGTATCTCCCCCGCGGCTGGTGCGACGACGCTGCTCGCCGTGAGGAAGCCGGCATCGCTCGCAGCGTCGGGTTCGCCACGAAACCCGTGCTGGGCCTGCGGATGCTTCAACGTGCCATCGAGGCGGGACTGCCCGCGAGGTGGGTCACCGCGGACGAGGCATACGGGCAGGACTCAGAGTTCCGGGCGTGGCTGCAGCAACAGTGCATCGGCTACGTCCTCGCAGTGCCCCGCAACCAGCGGATCCCGACCGTGACGGGCAGTTCCCGCCCGGACGTTCTCGCCGCCGCCGCGCCGGCCCTGGCATGGAAGCGCCGCAGCTGCGGCGACGGCGCCAAGGGACCACGGCTCTACGACTGGGCCGTGGCCTCCCTGCCCGGCACCATCGAAGGACACGGCCACTGGCTGCTGATCCGCCGCAGCACCACCAACCCGGCAGACCTGGCCTACTACCTGTGCTTCGGCCCCGCCGACACCGACGACGAGACCCTGATCCGGGTCGCCGGGACCCGTTGGGCGATCGAGGAGTGCTTCCAGACCGCGAAGACCGAGGTCGGTCTCGACCACTACCAGGTCCGCCGATACGACGCCTGGTACCGGCACATAACTCTCGTTCTGTGCGCCCACGCCTACCTCGCCGTCACCGCCGCGCAGGCCAAAAAAGGGGCGCTGAATCCGATGACGGCCTCATTCCTTTCACCCTCGGCGAGGTCCGACGTCTGCTGGCACACCTGATCACCGCCGCCCGACCGTTCGATCACATCCATCGATGGTCACGATGGCGACGCCGACACCAGTACCGCGCCAGAACAGCCCACTACCAGCGAAGACACCGACTCCACCAGGTGCGGCTGGAGTACTAGCTGTCGGCGTAGACGAGGTCCATCGAGTCGGTGCGCCCCGACCAGCGCAGTTCGAGGCGCCAGCAGCCGGCCTGCGGAATGTCCACGATCGACGGGCCCGGCCCGCCGGCGACCTCCCGGGTCACCCGGGTTCCGGTGCCGTCCAGGGTCGCGGTGATCCTCAGGGCCTGCGGGGCGGTGGCGCCGGAGGGCGTCGCGCCGGGGCGGGCGACCCAGAGGATCTTGTTGGTCGGCCTGCCCTTCCTGGCCTGCGCCAGCGGGTGCCCGAACAGCACCGCGACGATCTCGCCGCGCGCGCCCAGGACGTGCGGCATCCGGGTGCTCCCGCTGAACCCGCCGTCCGCCCAGTCGGGCAGCGGCCCCGTCTCGACCCGGGAGCCGCAGCTGGCGGTGGGACCCGACGCCGCGCTCGCCGCCGCCGTGGCGGCAGGAGAGGCGGCCTGCGGGGCCGGCCGCCCCGCTGTCGTGCAGCCGGCCAAAAGGACCACCGCCCCCAGCAACACCCTGCGCCCTGGACCCATCTCACGCCTCCCGATCACCTGCTCGTGCATTTCCACTGTCAGGACACCGGCCGGCTCCCCCGGGTTCCCGACCCGGGTCCTCCGGGCGGTCGGCCCCCCGGGCGCACCGGCACGCGCCGCATCTGGTGGTGTCGCGGATCTGGTGATCCGGTGGAGGGCGGCTTGTCCGCCAGCCACAGCCGCCACCGCACCCACGCCACGAGCAGATCGCTATCTGAGCGACGTACCACTAGGGTCTGTGTCGAAGTCGCCGGGCGGTGCTTAGCTGGTGTGCGTTCGGCGTGTCTAGCTCCTGGCCTTCGCGGTTCGAGGAACCAGGAGCCGAGTATCGAAGTGCTTGACGGTGGATATGGTCCGTCGGTGCCCGATGCGATCTTTGCCCACCCTCTCCTCGCACGCGTCTACGACGCTTTCGACGGAGAACGCGATGACCTGGCCGTCTACGTTGCGATCGCTGACGAGTTGACCGCGCGCCGTGTGGTTGACATCGGTTGCGGGACGAAATGCCTGGCGCTTCAGCTTGCTGGTCGCGGCCACACAGTCGTGGGCGTCGATCCGGCCGATGCGTCTCTCGATGTCGCTAAGCTTAAAGACGGGGCGGAGAGGGTCCGGTGGATCCACGGCGACGCCTCGGCGCTGCCCGCGCTCGACGCCGACCTAGCGACGATGACCGGGAACGTGGCCCAAGTCTTCCTCACCGACAAGCCATGATCAAGCCTCGGCGGACGGCATTCGCCACAGCCACTCGTTGATAGCGGCGAGGTGGATGGTGGCCTCGTAGCGGACGGCCAGCTTGTCGAAGCGCATGGCTACGGCTCGGTTGCGTTTGAGGCGGTTAATACCGCACTCCACCGCGTGACGTTGCTGGTAGATGCCCCTGTCGAAGGCCGGTGGCCGGCCACCCTTGGATCCCTTGGCCCTCCGGTGGGCGTCCTGGTCGGCCTTGCTCGGGATCATCGCGGCGATGCCACGTCGCCGCAGGTACTGCCGGTTGGCCTTGGACGTGTACGCCTTGTCGGCCAGGACCCGGTCCGGGCGGGTCCTGGGGCGGCCGGTGACCAGGCGAGGAACGCGGATAGCGTCCAGAACCGGGATGAACTGCGGGCTGTCGCCGCGATGTCCGGCGGTCAGTACGATCGCGAGGGGTTTCTGGCCTTGTTCGCAGCCCAGATGCAGGTTCGTGGTCAACCCGCCCCGCGACCGCCCGAGCGCGTGATCAGCAGGCTCGACACTGACCCCACCAGGCGGCTCGGCCTGCAGATCCCCCTTTTCCGCGCCCCGGCCGCATGCTGATGAGCCCGAGCGCTGGTGGAGTCGACACTGACGTCCCAGGTTATCCGCCCGGCCGCGTCGGCCAGGGCCTGCAACGCGGTCAGCACCTGCTTCCAGGTCCCGTCGCGCTGCCAGCGCCGGAACAGGGCATACACCGCCGACCAGGAGCCATACTGCGGCGGCACATCACGCCACGGAGCGCCCACCCGGATCCGCCACCGCATTCCATCGATCAACTACCGCCTACTCCATGACGACGGTCGACCCGGCCGCTTTGGCGCCGGCAGCAACGGCTCCAGCACCGTCCGCTGCCCGTCAGTCAGGTCGAACCGCTTCGTCACCGCTAGGGTGTCCACAAGGTCTGGTTCCAGGTTCTGCTTGGCAGCTGAACCATCTACCGGAGACCTCGCGTTTTCGATCTCCGACACGCCGAACGGTCACCAGCTCAAGCACCGCCCGGCGACTTCGACACAGACCCTAGTCCTCCCCGCGCCAGGAACGGGCTGTCCGAAAATGGGTTCGGGCTTGGCTCAGTAGAGCCGGGGCGGTACACGCCGCCGCGAAGCCGATGAAGAAGCTGGCTGCGAACCACGGGTCGGTGGGCGCGTCCTCCTCGACGGTCTGGCCGGCTCTACCGAAGAAGTACGACGCCGCGACCACGAAGGCAACGACGCAGGCAAGCCCCACCAGCGTGAAGAGGGCCCCTCGCACCGACTCCCGCCGAGCCCGCGCCGCCGGGGTGAGTGCCGGTGCACCGCTGCGCCGCTCCCGCTCCATCTCCAGGACCAGCCGAGCTTCTTCGGGCGAGAGCCCGAGCCGCGCGAGCAGCCGACGCTGCGGTAGCACCAGGATGGTTCCGATCAGCACGCCGGTCGCCGGGCCGATCCCGGTCAGGGCTACGGAGTCGGTCAGCACGGCGAACACGACCAGACCGGCGATCGCCGTGACGGTGATCAGAAGGGACAGTCGAAGGCGTCGGTGGGAACGGATCAGTTGGTCGAGCTCGACGGGGCGGAGTGTACGCACGAACCTGCCCTTCGATCGACGGCGCGAGAGTTCCCGCAAGCGTAGCCGTGGGCACCTAGTGACAAGTTGGCAGTCCGCTACGAAGCCACCATCCACCTCGCCGCCATCAACGAATGGCTGTGACCGACTTCGACACAGGCCCTAGCCCAGCGACCTGGCGATCTCGATCGCCTCGGGCCTGGTGAGGTCACCCTCGAGCCGGTAGCTCACGCCGGCCTCCTGCCAGATCAGGGTCGAGGCGGCCAGTCGCGCGGTCTCCCTCCGGACGGTGCCTTCGCGATCCACGTAGGACACGGCGTGGGGGGCGCCGATCCAGACGGCGAAGTCACCGTTGACCCGGACCCACGTGGCTCCCGGCGCGCTGGCCTCCTTGTGGAAGGCCAGGTCGAGGCGGCCGTCGAAGGCGTCGACGCGCAGCGTGCCGCCGCGGTAGAGCAGCGTCGCCACCCGGCAGAAGCCCGCGCCGTCCGGGTCGGCGACCAGCACCTGCTCGGGCGGGCCCAGCCTGGTCGGCGTGCGGATGGGGAAGCGCACCCTCCGCTGCGCCTCGACCACGGTGGCGGGTCGCTGCGACGGCAGTGCCGACGCGGCGCCGGTGGGAAGCGCCGGATCGGGCGTCGTGGCGATCGTGATCCCGGCGAAGCGCAGCAGCCCGGCGGCGGCGTCGGCGAGGGCGGCGCGTCCCGGCGGCAGCACCGCCACGGCCGCGGCGGTCAGCGCTGCGGCGAGGAGGTAGCGCCACCGGCGTGGCCTCGGCGCGGGTGCGGCGAGCCGTGCGCGTACCCGGGCGGCCACGTCGGGCGGGTCGGGCGTCTCCAGCCAGGCGGAGAGATCACGCAGCTCGCGTTCGAGGTCATCCACGGCGCACCTCCGCGACGTCGAGCAGGCCGCGGAGCTTCGCCAGTGCGCGGGAGGTCCGTGACTTCACCGTGCCGCGCGGCCAGCCCAGCATGGTCACCGTCTCGTCCTCGGTGAGGTCGAGGAAGAACCGGCACACGATCACCTCGCGGTCCTTCACCGGCAGCAGGCGCAGGGCCCGCACCAGCGCGGCCCGGCGTTCCCCGGCGAGGACGGTCTCGACGGCGGCGTCCGCGCCGATCTCCGAAGGCGGGTTCGCCACGGCCGCGCGCAGGACGAGTCCGTCGCGCCGGCTGCGCGACCGGTGCAGGTTGCGGGTCTCGTTGGCCACGATCGCCAACAGCCACGACCGGAACGACGACTCCCCCCGGTAGCGGGAGATCTGGCGGTGGCCCTTCACGAACGCCTCCTGGATGACGTCCTCCGCGTCCGGACCCGCGCCGAGCAGCACCGCCGTCCGGTGTGCGGAGGCGGTGTGCCGGGCGACCAGGAGCTCGTACGCCTCCAGGTCGCCCGCCCGGGCGCGGGTGATGAGATCTTCGTCGTTCAGGGATACCTCCGGTGGGGACACCTTCATGACACCGCCCGCGCCCTGCGGGTTCCACGGCGCGCGGGGCCGTCGCGCCCGGTGGACATCCTCCCGCCGGCCGGCGCCCGGGGCGGACCTCCGCCTGCCATGTAGCAAACCTTCTTGACGATTCATCGATGCGTAGCTAAGTTTCAGCGCATCCGGACTGAGAGGTCGTCGTCAATGAAGGCCCGACTCGTTACCGCTTCCGTCCTGGTTGCCATCCTGTCGACCACGCTCGCGCCGCTGCCCGTCCGGGCCTCCGCCGCGCCCGCGCGCCCGCCCGCCGGTGAACACGGCTGGGTCACCTCCACGTTGCGGCACATGAGCCTGGCGCAGAAGGTCGGCCAACTCTTCGCCACCTACGTCTACGGCGCTGACGCCACCGGGCCCACCGCCGCCGACCGCGCCGCCAACCGCGCGGCGTTCGGCGTCGAGACGCCGGCCGAGGTCGTCGACCAGTTCCACCTCGGCGGCGTCTGCTACTTCTCGTGGTCGCACAACCTGGACAGCCCCCGCCAGATCGCCACCCTCTCCAACGGGTTGCAGCGGGCCGCCGTCGGCGACGGCACGAAGGGGCGGGTGCCCCTGCTCATCTCCACCGACCAGGAGCAGGGCGTGGTGCTGCGCATGCCCGCCCCCGCCGCGCAGTTCCCCGGGTCGATGGCCCTGGGTGCGGGGCGGTCGGCCCGGGCCGCGCACGAGGCCGCGGAGATCACCGGGCGCGAGCTGCGCGCGGTCGGCATCCATCAGCCGTACGCGCCGATCGCCGACGTCAACGTCGACCCCGGCAACCCCGTGATCGGCGTACGGTCCTTCGGCGCCGACCCCACCCTGGTGGCCGGGCTGACCGCCGCCCAGGTCGCCGGGTTCCAGGACGGCGCGGGCGTCACCGCGGTGGCGAAGCACTTCCCCGGCCACGGCGACACGGCCACCGACAGCCACACCGATCTTCCGGTCATCGACCACAGCCGGCAGGAGTGGGACCGGATCGACGCGCCACCGTTCCGCCGGGCGATCAGCGCGGGCGTCGAATCGATCATGACGGCGCACATCGTGGTGCCCGCGCTCGACCCCTCCGGCGACCCGGCGACGTTGTCCCCGACGATCCTCACCGGCGTGCTGCGCGGCGAGCTCGGTTTCCGGGGAGTCATCGTCACCGACGCGCTGAACATGGCCGGCGTGCGGCGCAAGTACGGCGACGAGCGGGTGCCCGTGCTCGCGCTCAAGGCCGGCGCCGACCAGCTCCTGATGCCGCCGGACCTGCGGCTGGCCCGGGACGCGGTGCTGCGGGCCGTCGCCACCGGCGAGCTGACCGAGCGGCGCATCGACGAGTCGGTCCGGCGCATCCTCGCCATGAAGTACCGGCAGGGCCTGGCCCGGTCGCCGCTGGTCGACGTCGAGCAGGCCGTACGCACGGTCGGGGCGCCCGCGCACCTCGCCGCTGTGGCGCGGGTCACCGACCCGACCCTCACCGCGGTCCGCAACGACGCGGGGCTGCTGCCGCTGGGCCCCGGCAAACGGTCGGTGCTGGTCACCGGCTGGAACAGCGCCGCCTTCGCACCGGTCGAGACGGTCGCCGACGGGTTCACCGCCCGCGGCGCCCGGGCCACCGCCCGGCCCGCCACCCTGCCGTCCGATCAGGCGATCGCCACGACGGCCGCCCTGGCGGCAGAGCACGATCTCACCGTCGTACTGACCAACAAGGCGTGGGACACCACCGTCACCGATCCCCGCGGCACCCAGCGGCGGCTCGTCGCCGCGCTGCTCGCCACCGGGAAGCCCGTGGTGGTGGTGGCGGTCCGGGATCCCTACGACGTCGCGTACCTGCCGGGCGTGACCACCTACCTGGCGACCTACTCGTACACCCGGGCGGCGATGGACGCCCTCGTCCGCGCGCTGCACGGCGAGTTGTCCCCCCGGGGCCGGCTTCCCGTCACGATCCCCACGGCCGAGGGCGCGGGCACCGTGCTCTACCCCTACGGCCACGGCATGAGCTGGTAGGAGGCAACCCACCATGTCGTCGCTGCGTCGGCACCGCCCGTCCGCGCTCCGTCCCCTCGCGCTCGGCCTGGCCGTGGCCGTCCTGGGCGCGGCCCTTCCGGCCACCGGCGCCGGGGCCGCGCCGCCGCCGGCCGACTCGGCGCCGCCGGTCGTCACCCCCGCCGACATCCACTTCCGACACGACACGCTGCGGCCCGGCCACGCCCACGAGGCCGGGCTGCTCCCCGAACACGTGGACCGCCTGCCCGCCGACCTGGCGGCGTACCTCGATCCGACACCGGATCACCCCGGCCATCCCACGTACGCGGGCGCCGTGGTCCTGGCGGCCAAGGACGGCGTGGTCGTGCAGCACGCCGCGGTGGGTTCCGCGGTGAAGTACGCCGCCGTCGGCCCGCCGCCCGGGCTGGTCGGGGTGGAACTCCCCGCCGACCAGCAGATCCCGATGCGGCCCGACACCATCTTCGACCTGGCCTCGGTGTCGAAGCTGTTCACCGCCATCGTGACCATGCAGCAGGTCGAGCGGGGATTGGTGGACCTCGACGCGCCGGTCGCCCGGTACCTCCCGGAGTTCGCGGCCGGCGGCAAGGAGGCGGTCACCGTACGGATGCTGCTCACCCACACCTCGGGTCTGCCCGCCTTCACGCCCCTGTGGAGCAGGTACCCGACGCCGGCGGAGCGGTTCGCCGCCGCGCTCGCCACGCCGCTCGCGCCCGGGGCGCGGCCCGGTACCCGCTACGTGTACTCCGACCTCGGGCTGATCGCGCTCGGCGTGCTGGTGGAACGGGTGACCGGCCGGCCGTTGGCCGCGCTGGTCTCGGACGGCGTCACCGTGCCGCTGGGCATGACCGACACCGGCTACAACCCGGGGCCGGAGCGGCGCTCGCGGATCGCCGCGACCGAGTACCAGCCGTACGCCGGACGGGGCATGGTCTGGGGTGAGGTGCACGACGAGAACGCGTGGTCGCTCGGCGGCGTGGCCGGGCACGCGGGGGTGTTCTCCACCGCGGCGGACCTGGCGGTGCTCTGCCAGTCACTGCTCAACGGCGGCGAGTACGGCGGGCGGCGGATCCTGCGCCCCGACACGGTGCGCGCGATGCTGGTCAACCAGAACGCCCCGCTGGAGCAGGCCTACCCGGAGAGCGATCGCGGGCTGGGCTTCGAGCTCGACAAGCACTGGTACATGATGGGGCTCTCCTCCCCCGTGGCGTTCGGGCACACCGGTTTCACCGGGACGTCGATCGTCGTCGACCCGCTCTCCCACTCGTTCGTCGTCCTGCTCAGCAACCGGGTGCACCCCGACCGCGGCTGGGGCGGCAACAACGTCGCCCGGCGCGCCGTCGCGCGCGATCTCGCCGAGGCGATGCCGGTGCGACCCCGGTCCCGCGAGGCCTGGCGGGCCGACCCGCGCGATGCCGCGACGGTCACCCTCACCGCCCCGCTGCGGCGGGCCGCGCGGGGCGGCGCAGCGAGCTTCCTGCTCTGGTACGACACCGAGCCCCGCTACGACAGCGCCCGGTTCGAGGTCTCCACCGACGGGGGTTCGACCTGGGCGCCAGGACGGATGCTGCTGCGCCACGCCGACAGGCGGTGGACCAGTGACGGCACGGTCACCGGCTACGGCGGCCGGGTCTGGTGGCAGGTCTCGGTCGAGTTGCCCGACGGGGCCACCCACCTGCGCTTCAGCAGCGCCACCGACGCTTCCAGCCAGGGGCGGGGCGTCTACGTCGACCGGATCGTGGCGGCGGACGGGGACGGTCTCCTCTTCCAGGGCGAGAGCGGCGACGCCGCCCGGCTCGTTCCCGCCGGCTGGTCGCCTGCCCGCACCTGACCGGTCCACAGGGTCTGCCCGGGGCTGCCGCCGTCGGGCGGCAGGGCACGGGGGCGTCGCCGGGTGCCCGGATCGCCGTCGGCGCGTGCGGAGGTGTGACGATTCACCGGCCGTGACGCGGGCCCCGGTCGCGCGTGCCCGCCTGACTCAGGCCGAACGCGCCCGGCGCAGCGTGACCGGTGGACCGAACCGGACCGGGACGCCCGGGGAGTACAGCACGCTGGCCGGCGCTCCGACCGGCGACGGCAGCCCGGCGGCTCCGACCAGCTCGTCGTCCAGGTGCAACAGCTCCGCGCGGTGCAGCGGCCAGCGGGGATGCCAGTTCGGCAGGTGCAGCGTCCGCCCGTACGCCCGGGTGTGCAGCCCCCACCGCGCGGTGACGAAGTGCTCCAGCGGGGTCGGCTCGGCGATGGGCTCCCCCACCCGCACCACCATCCGGCTCGTCGCACCGGCCGGGCCGGGCCAGCGGCGCCGGCACCGGTAGGTGTAGCGGTCGCCGTCGCGCTCCAGCCGCATCGCCGACCACAGGTACGGCAGTCGCAGGGTCGCCCGGGCGACCAGCACCGGGACCAGCCGCGACGCGTCGAGGGAACGGAACACCACGGCACGCCGGCCGGTGTCGTCGACCGAGTAGAGCCGGACGTTGGTCTCCCAGAAGCTGCCGAAGTACGGCACCCCCGGCCCCCGGCCGAGGCCCAGCCCCACCATCCGGAAGCCGATCAGCCCGACGTAGCTGACCCCGTCGAGCGTGTCGGGACGCGTTCCCGCGGGCAACAGCGGCGCGACGCGCTCCGGCGCGACCGCCCAGTGCAGGAACGTGAGATCGTCCCAGCGTTGCCGCAGGAACGCCCGTGGGAACGCCTGCTCGGGTGCGGCGTCGACCGGCTCGATGTCCACGTGCCCTAGCCCGACGACACGCCCGACGGCCGAGGGTGCGCGGCGGCGAGCTCGTCGCTCGTGCGCTCCTTCGGGACCACGACGTCGGCCGTGCTCCAGGAGCGCCACAGCCGGCTGTACCCGCCCCCGGCCGCCAGCAACTGGCCGTGCGTGCCGTGTTCGACGACGCGCCCGTGCTCCAGGACGACGATGCGGTCCGCCGTGGCCGCCTGGCTGAGGCGGTGGGCGACGATCAGCGTGGTGCGGCCCTCGGTGGCCGCCGCGGCGGCGCGGTCGAGGTCACGCGCGCCGGCGCTGCCGGCCTCCGCGGTGGCCTCGTCGAGCACCGCGACGGCGGGGTCGGCGAGGACGAGGCGGGCCAGGGCGAGCTGCTGGGCCTGGGCGGCGGTGAGGTGCCGCCCGCCCTCCCCCACGCTCGTGTCCAGGCCGTCGGGCAGGGCGCGGAGCCAGGCCGTGACGCCGACGAGGTCGAGGGCGGCGGTCAGCTCGGCGTCGGTGGCGTCCGGGTTGGCCAGGCGCAGG
The DNA here is from genome assembly GCF_040640035.1 of Micromonospora sp. NPDC023633. Lineage (NCBI taxonomy): Bacteria > Bacillati > Actinomycetota > Actinomycetes > Micromonosporales > Micromonosporaceae > Micromonospora > Micromonospora sp. NPDC023633. The sequence goes on from NZ_JBFABB010000036.1 coordinate 44,522, forward strand.
TCGTCGCCGAGGGTCCCGGCGAAGACGTGCACCTCCTGGCTGATCAGGGCGATGTCACGCCGGACGCGGTGCTCGCCCAGTTCCGCCAGCGGCACCCCGCGCAGGCGGACCGAGCCGCGGGTGGGCGCGATGATTCCGGCGGCGATGCCGGCGAGCGTGCTCTTGCCCGCTCCGCTCGCGCCGACGAGGGCGACGCGTTCCCCCGGCGCGAGCCCCAGGGCGATGTCCTGCAGCACGACGGGTCCGTCGTCGTAGCAGTGCCGGGCGACGACCACCTCCAGCGCGGCGGGCCCGGTGCGGCCCGGACCGGCCGTCCCCGGCCGGCCGTGACCGGCGGGTCCGGAGCCGTCGGGCGGAGCGGAGTCCGGCAGTGCGGTGACGCCGACGAGCCGGGCGAGGCTCGCCCCGGCCTGCAACACCGAGTCCGACTGGAGCAGCAGCAGGCCGATCGGGTTGAAGAGGCGGTGAAAGTAGAGCGCGGCGGTGGTCGCCGCTCCCACGGTCGCCAGGTCGTCGCGCACCAGCAGGAAGCCGGCGAGCAGTACGGCGGCGAGCCCGACGAACTCCGACCGGTTGATCCGCAGCCCGAACCGGGTGTGCAGGTTGAAGATCTCCAACGACAGGTCGCGGGCCAGGGCGGAGCGGTCGGCGATCCGACCGACGTGTGCGTCCTCCATCCGGTAGGCGCGCACGGTGGCCGCGCCGCGCAGTGCCCCGGCCATGGCCTGGGCCCGCTCGCCGGTCGCCACCCGCTCGCGCGCGTAGTACGGCACCGATCGCCTCAGGTACCAGTACAGCGCCAACGCGTAGGCGGGGGCGGCGGCCAGCCCGGCGAGGCCGAGCCGCCAGTCGAGGGCGAAGAGCCCTGCCGCGGTCAGCACGATGGACAGCAGCGCGCCGAGGAAGGCGGGCCCGCTGGTGGCGATCACGTTCGTCACCACGGCGACGTCGTCGCCGGCGCGTGCCACCAGGTCCCCGGTCCCGGCTCGCTCCAGCGTGGCCGACGGGAGGTGCAGGGCACGGTCGAGGACCCGCTCCCGCAGCCGCGCCAGCACGGTCTCGCCGAGGCGTGCGGCGATCGCGGCCCCGACTGCGGTGAGCAGGCCGGCGAACACCGCGGCGCCCGCGATCACACCCGCCCACGCCACGATCCGTGGCGTGTCGGACCCGGCGATGACGTCGTCGACGAGGCGGCCGAGCACCCACGGGGCGACGAGCCCGGTGGCCGCGGCGGCGACCAGCAGCGTGCCGGCGGCGGCGCTGAGCCCGGGCAGCCGGGCGAACTCGGCCCGCAGGGCGGCCCAGGTCTGCCGGGTGGTGGCTGTCGGCAGCAGTTGCCTGGCTCCGACGCCGGCCATGGTCGATTCGTCGGTCACCGCAGGACCTCCTCCCGGTAGCGGGCGTCGCTGGCGAGCAGCTGCTCGTGCGGGCCCTCCGCGACGACCCGCCCACGGTCGAGCACGGCCACCCGGTGCGTGATCCGCAGCAGGACCGGGCTGTTGGTGATGAGCACGGTGCCGCGGTCCGCCGCGGTGCGGGCGGCGGCCAACCCCTCGGCGAGCTGCGCCTCGGTCACCGCGTCGACCGCCGTGGTGGGGTTGTGCAGCACCAGCACCGGCGGGTCGGCGACGAGGGCCCGGGCCAGCCCGATCCGCTGGCGCTGCCCGCCGGACAGGTTCGCCCCCCGCTCGGTGAGCAGGCGGTCGACCCCGTGCGGGTGCGCGGCGAGCACGTCCTCGGCCGCCGCGGCACGCACCGCGGCACGCAGGACCGCCTCGTCGACGTCGGCGCCGGCGGCGAGGTTGGCGCGCAGCGTCCCTTCGAACAACGCCACGTCGTGCTGCTCGACCAGGAGGGTGCTGCGCGCGGCGTCGACGTGCAACTCCTCGGCGGGCACCCCGTCGACGTACACCGTGCCCCGGTAGTCCTCCCGGGGCACGCGGCCGGACAGCAGCGCGACCAGCGCCTCGGCCTCGCTCGGGTCGTAGGCGAGCACGCCGAGGATCTCGCCGGCGTCGACCCGCAGGGACACTCCGTCGAGCCCGGTGTACCCGATCGTGTCGAGGGCGAGCCGCGACGGGCCCGGGGCGGGCGGCCCCGCGTCACCCGGGCGGGTGAGCGGCGCGGCGCCGAGCACCCGGGCGACCCGCCCGGCGGAGGCGCGAGCCATGGCGAACAGCTGTACGCAGTATCCGAGGGTCTGCACGGGCTCGGCGATGAACTGGGCCAGCCCGACGACGGCGACGAGTTCGCCGATGGTGAGCCGGCCCTGCAGCGCGAGCCAGCCGGCGACGCCGGCGACCGCCGCGAGGAAGAGGCCGTTCACCGTGGTGGTGAGCCCGTGGTGCAGGCCCTTGGTGGTGGCGGCGCGCAGGGTGACCTCGAGGGCGTGACGGCTGGCGACCGCGTACCGGCGTGCGGCGTGGTCCTGGGCGCCGAGGCCGCGCAGCACGCGCAGGCCCGTGACGAGGTCCACGGCGAGCGCGGTCGTGGCGGCGAGGGCCTCCTGCTGCGACGCGCTGCGCCGGCTGAGCAGCGGCGCCATCCGCTGCAGCGCGACGACCACCAGCGGCACCCCGAGGAGCACCCCGAGCCCGAGCGGGACGTCGACGACGAGCAACGCGACGGCCGCGACCACGATGGCGGTGACCGCGGCGGCGCAGAGCCCGGCGACCCGCACGACGAGCGCGGACAACTCGGCGTCGGAGGCGGTGACGGACAGCAGCTCGCCGTCGCGCATGCCCGAGCGGTTCCCGCGCGGGTCGAGGGCGCTCCGGGCGATCTCGACCCGCACGAGGTGGGCCTCCTGCTCCACGGCGGCGTACGCCTGGCGGGCGCCGGTTCGGTAGGCGAAGGCGAGGACGGTGAAGAGGGCGGCGAGACCCGCGAGGGAGAGCAGCAGCGCCCGCAGGTCCCCCGTGGCGACCGCGCGGTCGATGATCACGCCGATGGCGACCGGGACGAGGGCCTCGGCGGCCTGGTGGGTGCAGAGCAGCGCGATGCCGGCCACCACGCGACCGCGCTGGCGGCGCAGGGCGTGGCGCAGCACCGTCGCGCCGCTGATCTCGTCGACTGCCATGAGTGTCAGGACCCGGCGCGCTGGCCGAGGGCGTCGGCCCAGGTGGGGGTCACGGCCCGCCCGGTGTCGGAGACGGCCTGGACGAACGTGGATGTGTACACGAGATGCGCCCTCCCAGCGATCAGGGGCCAGGTTAGCCTCACCTAATACCGGCGACGAACGGGGGCTCGACGGCGCGTCAGTCGCCGACGGCGACGCCGAGTTCCGGGCGGGTCGTGACGTGATGGCGGCCGATCGGCAGCATCAGCGGCTTCTCCGACGTCGGATCGATGATGACCTGGCTTTCGAGGCCGAACACGGCGCGGACGCACTCCTGCGTCAAAACCTGCGCCGGCTCGCCAGCGGCATACAGCTTCCCGGCGGCCAGCGCGATGAGGTGGTCCGCGTACCGGGCGGCGAGGTTCAGGTCGTGCAGCACCATGACGATCGTCGTTCCGCGCGTCAGGTTGAGGTCGGTGAGCAGGTCCAGGACCTCGACCTGGTGGCTGACGTCGAGGAACGTCGTCGGTTCGTCGAGCAGCAACAGGTCCGTCTGCTGGGCCAGGGCCATCGCGATCCACACCCGCTGCCGCTGGCCGCCGGAGAGCTCGTCGACCGAGCGGTCGGCGAGGTCCGCCGTCTGGGTCGCGTCCAGGGCCGCCGCCACGGCGGCGTCGTCCTCCCTGCTCCAGCGGGAGAGCACGCGCTGATGCGGGTTGCGGCCACGACCGACGAGGTCGGCCACGGTGATCCCCTCGGGCGCCGTCGGTGACTGCGGAAGCAGGCCGAGGGTACGGGCCAGTTGCTTGGCCGGCAGCCGGTGCACCTGCTTGCCGTCGAGCAGGACGTGGCCGGCGCGGGGAGCCAACAGGCGCGACATCGACCGCAGCAGGGTCGACTTGCCGCACGCGTTGGCGCCGACGATCGCCGTGATCTTCCCGGGCGGCACGACGAGGTCGAGCGAGGAGATGACGACGCGGTCGGCGTAGCCGAGCGTCAGCCTCTCGACCGTGAGCGTGTGGGTGGTGGTCACAGCGAGCCTCCAGCGCGGTTCGTACGGATGAGCAGGTAGATGAGGTAGGGGGCGCCGAGCACGCCGGTGACGACACCGACGGGGAAGCGCGTGTCGAAGGCGAACTGGCCGGCGAAGTCCGCGACGAGCACCAGCAGGGCGCCGACGAGGGCGGACGGCAGCAGCAGCGAGCCGGCCGGACCGATGATCCGGGCGGCGATCGGCCCGGAGAGGAAAGCGACGAAGGCGATCGGCCCGGTCGCCGCGGTGGCGAAGGCGATGAGACCGACGGCCGCGACGATGACCAGGATCCGGGTGCGCTCGAGGCGGACCCCGAGCGCCGCCGCGGTGTCGTCGCCCAGCTGCATCATGGATAGGTTGCGGGCCTGGCCCAGCAGCACCGGCGCCAGGACGGCCACGGCGGCGGCCACCGGTACGGTCTCCGCCCAGGTGGCGCCGTTGAGGCTGCCGGTCAGCCAGCGCATCGCCTCCTGCAGGTCCCACTCGGCGGCCTGGGTCAGGACGTACGCGGTGATGCTGTCGAGCATCGCGGCGATGCCGATGCCGATCAGGACGAGGCGGGTGCCGGCGACACCGTCCTTGAACGACAGTGTGTAGACGACCAGCGCCACCGCGAGCCCGACGACGATCGCGAAGGCCGACACCCCCGCCTCCCCGAGGTGCAGCGTCACGATCGCGAAGGCCGCCGCGGCGCTCGCTCCGGAGCTGATGCCGATGATGTCGGGGCTGGCGAGCGGGTTGCGCAGCATCGTCTGGAAGGTGACGCCGCCGAGCCCGAAGCAGGCCCCCGCCAGGATCGCGAGGACCGCCCGGGGCAGGCGGAGCGTGCCCACCGTGAAGGAGGCCCCGGGGACGTCCTCGCCGGCGATCACCGCCAGGACGTCCGCGGGCGGGTAGAAGGTGCGCCCGGCCATCAGCGAGACGGCGAACGCCGCGACGACGAGGACGGCGAGGACGATGAGCACCCCGCGCCGACGGTGCGTACGGCGGATCCGGCCGCGGGTGACGGCCTCGAGAGTCGTGGTGCTCACAGCTCGCGTACCTTCTGCCGGCGGACGATGTAGATGAAGAACGGGGCGCCGATCAGGGCCGTCACGATGCCCACGTCGATCTCCGCCGGGCGGGCCACCATCCGGCCGACGACGTCCGCGGCGGTCAGCAACGACGCGCCGAGCAGCGCGGAGAACGGCAGCAACCACCGGTGGTCCAGCCCGACCAGCAGGCGGCACACGTGCGGGACGACCAGGCCGACGAACCCGATGGGCCCGGCGACCGCCGTGGCGGCGCCGCACAGCAGGACGGCACCCAGCGCCGCGACGGCACGCACCACCGCGACGCGCTCGCCGAGCCCCGCCGCGAGCTCGTCACCGAGCGCGAGCGAGTTCAGGGCCCGGGCCGACAGGATGCAGATCACGAAACCCACGGCGAGGAACGGCAGGGCCTGCCGGATGCTGTCGTAGGTCGCGCCGCCGACCCCGCCGATCTGCCACGAACGGAAGCCGCCGGCCACGTCGTTGCGCGGCAGCACGAAGGCGCTGATCAGCGACGCGAGCGCGGCGGACGTGGCGGCGCCGGCGAGCGCGAGCTTGAGTGGGGTCGCGCCGCCGCGTCCCAGCGAGCCGACGGCGTACACGAAGACAGCCGCGAGGCCGGCGCCGAGGATCGCCGCCCACAGGTAGCCGGTCGGCGAGGAGAGGCCGAACGTGACCATCGCGGTGACCACGGCGAGCGACGCCCCCATGTTCACGCCCAGGATGCCGGGGTCGGCCAGCGGGTTGCGGGTCACGCCCTGCATGACTCCCCCGGCCAGGCCGAGCGCCGCGCCGACGGTCACGGCGAGCAGGGTCCGCGGGATCCGTTTGGTGACGGCGGCCTGTTCCATGGTCCCGTCGAGGCCCTGGAACGCGGCGAGGATGTCGGACCAGCCGACGTTGCGGGAGCCCAGCGCGACCGACGCGAGCATGAGCGCCAGCAGCGCCACGGTCGTGACGAGGAACCACAGCAGGCGTACCCGTGCCGGACGCCGCAGCACGGCGGCGTCCGGCAGGGCGCGCGAGTCGAGCGCGGTCATGACACCCGGTCGGCAGCCTTGGCGAGCATCGCGACGTAGTCGTCCAGCACGAACGGGATGGCAAGCGGGGTGGGGTTCGCCGCGGTGCCCAGCGGCGTGGCGCCGGAGAGCATGACCACCGAGCCGCGCCTGATCGCGGGGATCTTCGACAGCAGCGGGTCGGCCTGCGCGGCGGCGAGCAGCTTCTCGTCGCCGTAGGCGACGATGACGTCCACGTCGTCGAAGACCTGGATCTGCTCGGCGCTCTGGTTCAGGGTGAACTTGTCGGTGCCGGCGGAGAGCTTGGCGATGCCGCCCGGGACCTTCATCCCGAGGTCACCGAAGAACTGGGCCCGGGTGTCGTGCGACGTGTAGAAGCCGATCTTGCTGAGGTCGGTCGGGTCGACGTGCGTCATGAACATGGCCGACTTGCCCGCCAGCTGCGGGTACTTCGCGGCGGCCTCGGCCATCCGCTTCTCGAAGTCGGCGATCAGCGCGTCGCCCTCCTTCGCCAGGCCGAGGGCCTGGCTCTCCAGCTTGATGGTGTCGCGCCAGGCGGTGGCCCAGGGCGCCTTGGGGTAGGCGACAACCGGGGCGATCTTGCTCAGGGTGTCGTAGTCCTGCTGGGTCAGGCCCGAGTACGCGGCGAGGATGACGTCGGGTTTGGTGTCCGCGACCGCCTCGAAGTTGATGCCGTCGTTCTCGTCGAACAGCACCGGTGTTGTCCCGCCGAGCGACTTGAGCTTCTCGGCGACCCACGGCAGGACGCCGTCGTTGTCGTCGTCGCCGAAGTTGGCCTTGGCCATCCCGACGGGAACGACGCCGAGAGCCAGCGGAACCTCGTGGTTCGCCCAGGCCACCGTCGCGACCCGCTTCGGCTTCTCCTTGATCGTCGTCGTACCGAGCGCGTGCGTGATCGTGACCGGGAACGCCGCGGAGCTGCCGTCGGTGGAGGCGTCCTCGGCCTTCGACGACCCGCCGCAGGCGGCGAGCGTCAAAGTGGCGGCCAGGGCGACGACCCCGGTGAGGAAGCGGTTTGCGCGCATAGAACTACACCTCGATGCTGGTAAGGAAAGGCTAACCTAACACAGGCTCCGGGGCGGTCTTGATCTACTGCGGTGTCGCCGTGAGCGGCCCCCGCATGCCGTTCCACCTGCGGTTACGGAGGCGGCACGGTCCGTGCCGCGCCCCGCGACCGGCAGGGGTGGCAGTTCGGCCTGACCCAGGTCAGGCTAACCTAACTTCGGAGTCAGGAAATGGCACGCGATCCACGAAGGAGCGACGTCATGACCGTCGGCACCATTGCGGTCGAAGCCGAGGTGATCAGGCGCCCGATGCTCGCCGAGGTCGTCGCCAACCGGCCGCTCACACCTCACCTGCGCCGCATCACCCTGACCGGCGCCGAGCTCGACCGCTTCGGCTACGAGGGGCCGGACCAGCTGGCACGGATCTTCCTCGCCCCCGCGCCCGGTGCCGAACTGCACCTGCCGGACTCGGCGCAGTGGTGGCCCGCCCTGCAGGCCATGCCGGCGGAGCGGCGACCGGTGGTCCGCAACTACACGGTCCGGCGCCTGGACGCCGGGCGGCGCGAGCTGGACGTCGACTTCGTGCTGCACGGCGACGGCGGGCCGGCCTCCGCCTGGGCGCGCAGAGCCGCGCCCGGCGACCGGATCGGCGTGCTCAGCGACGGGGCCGCGTACGCCCCGCCCGCCGACACCGACTGGCAGCTGCTCGTCGGCGACGAGACGGCCATGCCGGCGATCACCGCGGCTGTCGAGGCGCTGCCGCCGGACGCGCGGGCGATCGCGCTGATCGAGGTGGGGTCCGCGGAACACGAGATCGAGGTGCGCACGCCGGCCGGGGTCACGCTGACCTGGCTGCACCGGGGCGGCGCACCGGCGGGCGGCAGTGCCGTGGTGATCCGCACGCTGCGGGACATGGCGTTGCCGGCCGGCACGCCGTACGCCTTCGTCGCGGGCGAGTCCGCCATGGTCACGACCGTCCGTCGGCACCTGTGCACCGAACGCGGCATCGCCAAGGAGCGCGTCTACTTCGGCGGCTACTGGAAGCTCGCCCCGCACTGAGCGCCCGGCGACCGGTGTGCCCGCGGGGCACCCGGAGCCGCCGCGCGCAGGGCAGCCGCCGGCGTACGCGCCCCGGGGCCCGCGACCAGCCCACGGTCAGGGCGCGCCGGGATCCACTGCGCGCGACCGGGCCGACGCGTCGGTGCGGTGGTGCTGGCGCCGCGCGGGTCGCAGCAGGCCGCGGGCGACCAGTTCGACGGTGAGGACGACGGCGACGGCCTCGACCGCGAGGAGCCCGACGAGCACCACCAGCTGCGTCACCCCGGCGGCCAGGGGGCTCGCTCCACCGAGCAGCACCCCGACGAACGCGCCCGGCAGGGTCACCAGGCCCACCGTCCGGGTCTGGTCCAGTGCGGGGACCAGTGCCTGCCCGGCCGCCGGACGGCACACCAGCAACACCGCCTCGCGTGGCAGCAGGCCCAGGGCCAGGCCGGCCTCCACCTCACCGCGCCGGCTGGTCAGCTCGTCCAGTGCCCGGCGGCCGGCCAGCGAGGTGGCGGTCATCGCCCCGCCGATCAGGATCCCCGCCACCGGAACGATCGCGATGCCCCGCAGCGGCACCAGGCCCGACAGCAGCAACCCCAGCACCACCAGCATGCTGCCCGCGACGATCGGCGCGCCAGCCCACCACCCCCGCCTGCCGCCCGTGACGCGCCGGCCGGAGGTGGCCGCCGCCACGGCGCACATCAGGGCCACGAACGCGGCAGTGGCCCAGAGCGACGCCACGATGGCCGCGATCAGCAGCGACACCGCACCCAGCTGGACCGCGGCACGGACGGCGGCGACCATCACCTGCCGACCGTGGCCCAACTTCCCCATGGTCACGACGGCCGCCGCCACGAGGGTCAACACCACCAGCGCGACGCCGAGCTTCGGGCCGACCACCAACATCGTCGAGGACATGCGGTCAGTCTCCCGCCACCCCGACGGCCAGCGCGCACGACGCCGGGCCGCGTGCGCCGACCGCCCCTGCGGATCAGTTCCAGGCCATGTCGATGGCGCGCTCGAAGTTGACGTAGCCGGCCCTGGCGAAGGCGTTCGCCAGGGCACGTTGCCCAGGGGCGCACCGCCCGTGCCGGGTGGGCGCGCGGCGATCGGACCCGCGGTTCCGATGATCACCATCATGCGCAGGAGCGGCCCGGGGTACAACGCCCGGCCCGGCACCGTGCCATGACCTGCCGCCATCACGAACGGGGGCGGCGGTGGAACCGTGCGCGGGGCCGCACCGGAGTCCCGGTCGCCGCACCCGCTCGCCGCTGGATCGTCCGGGGAAGGTCGGCCCGCCCGTGCGCCCCCTGACACCCGGTGTGACGGCCGACGAACCGGGGACCTAGGCGTTGGCGGGATCCTCCCCGGCCGCGGGCCGGTAGCAGCCGCTGGCCAGGATCACGGCGACGCGGTCCCGGCTCGCGGTGGTGGTGAGGCTGATCGTGATCCCCGTGCCGGGGTCACGCATGGACACGGCGCCCCGGGTACCGTCGGCGAAGGTGCGGTCCTCGGTGATCTCGTAGCCCTGCTGCCGCCACATGTCCCGGATCCGCCGCAGCGTGGCGATCTGGTCGGCGGGCGGGACCGGAAGGCCGGCGAAGCCACTCAACGTCCACCGTCCGTCGTCGGCGATCTCGCCCCGCTGGCCCTGGCAGGGCGAGGTGTTGGTCCGCCAGCCGTCCAGCGCGGCCCCGGCGGTGGCGGCGACGGCCTGGGCACGCGCCTCGGCCAGGGTGCTCACCTCGGCGACTGCCTTGGTCTGCAACGGGTCGTCCTTTCCTGAGGAGCCGGGGTCACCGCCGGTGCAGGCGGTGGCAGGCACCAGTACGGCCGCCAGGGCCACCGCCTGCCACCAGGGCGTGCGGTGCGGCGGGGTCATGGTGCTTTGCCGTGGTCGAGTGCGGCGGCCTCGTAGTCGCCGACGATGACCGCCGCCTGGGAGCGCAGCATCTGGCTGTTCTGCGCCCAGTATCCGCTGTGGCCCGAGGTGTCGACGTGCAGGACGTTGCCGCCGAACTCCGGGTCGTGCGGGGCGGGACCGTGGATGCCGACGAGGCCGTCGACCAACCACTCCCCGACGACGGGTACGCCGTCGAGCCAGCCGATCGTCTCCTCCGGTCGTGCGACGACGGTGTCGTCGGCCGCGGCGCCGGCCCACACGTGTCTCGGGTCGATGTTGAACTCGCTGGCGTTCTCGACGCGCATGCCGGGACTGCCGACGGCGATCATGTCGTCCGCGGCGAGGCCGTCGCCGTTGCTGGCGGCCTCGCCGAGAACGGTCGAGCCGTAGCTGTGGCCGATGGCGGTGAGGTGGGAGGGACTGTCGTCGTGGGAGGCGCGGAGCCCGTCGACGAAGCCGTCGAGCGCGCGGGCGCCGGCCTCGGACTTGGCTCCGAACACGGCGCTGACGATGTCGAGGTTGGCCGACGGGGTGTCGTAGCCGAGCCAGGCCACGACGGCGACGTCGGTGCCGGCGGGAGCGAGCTCGATCGAGGCTTCCTGCAGGTCGTTGGCCCGCCCGATCAGGCCACGGATGTCGTCGAGCTCGGTGCCGACCCCGGGCACGAGGACCGCGGTGTGGGCGGCGGTGTCGGGGTTACCGATCGCGACCGCCGCCTTCCCCTCGCCCGTCGGATCGACCGAGAGCAGGTAGAGCCGTTTGTGCGGCACCGCGTTCTCCGCGCCTTCCAGCTTGTCCAGCAGCATCAGCGCGGTGGCGTGCTGCGGGTTGTCCCGGTCCCGGTGGTGCGCGACGTTGTCACCGACGAACGTGCGCAGCGCCAGCTGGTTCGCCGCGTCCCGGTCGGTGGCGGGCAGTCCGTCGAGAGCGCCGATCCGCTCCGGGTAGGCGGTGAGGTAGACCTGCCGCTCGTCGTCGGACAGGCCGCTCCACCAGGCGTGCACGTCGGCGGGGCTGCTGCCCGGCGCGGGGATGTCGTCCTCGCCCAGTTCGAGCGCCGCGGCGGCGGCGAGAGCGCCGCTGTTGGCCCTGTTGTACTCCCAGGCGAACTGCCCCGGCGCGCTGGCCTTCAACTGGGTCAGGGCGCGGGCGATCCGGCTGTCGGCCTCGGTGGCCTCGGTGACGATGCGCGCGATGAGGTCGGTGTAGGTCGCGGCGTTCTGGACATGCCGGCGGTGAACGAGTTCCGCGTCCGGGTCGTGCCTCTCCCCTGTCGACATCGTCGGCGTGGACACCCGGCCCGCGTCGTCCACGGCCAGTCCGAGGGATCGGGCGGCGCCGACGGCCGACTCCAACCGCTGCTGCAGGTCACCGAACTCCTGCGCCGCTTCCCGTAACACGCTCGCGGCGGTCCGCGTGTGCAGGCTCGCGACCTCGAACTCGTCATCGAGCTCGTCCAGCCGGCCCAACGCCGCACTGGCGGCCGGCCCCTGCCAGCCCGAGCCGCGCAACGGCCGGGTCAGCTCGGCGCCACACCGCTCCTCCAGCTTCGCGCAGGCCCGCGACAGCTCCGTCCAGGCCTGCGCGGCGTCCCGGAGCGGGGCGACGCGCGCCTCGCGCAGGTCCGCGTACGTCACCACCGAGCGGTCACCGCCCCCCGATGTCGAAGTGGGCGGCGCTGGCCTCGTCGCTGTATCGATAGTCCATCGCGCAGCCCTGCAGAGCGTCGCCCATCTGCGCCAGGTAGCCGTCCAGCTTGGTCAGGTCGTCCGACCACGACCAGCGCAGCTGCTCCAACGCCGCCCGGGTCTGCCAGCCAGGCAGGCCGGCGACCGCGGCCCGCGTCTCGTCTCCGAGGTCGGAGACACCGCGCCGCAGATCGTCGCGCAGGTCGTCGCACACACGCGACGCCTTCTCCAGCAACTCCGGCTCGACGTGAAGTTCGATCACTGGGTGGCCTCCCGCGAAGATCGGTGCGAGCCTACATAACCACACGCACGCACCCCGCGGATCGGTCGCCTCAGCCGGTGCCCAGCCCGGCCAGCAGGTCGCCGGCGCGCCGCACCGTCCACGGGTGACCGGGCCTGCCGGTCACCGTCACCACCGTCGAGCCCGGCGCGACCGGACCGGAAACGGGGACCAGCCGGTCGAGGGCGTCGGGGTCGACGGCGCCGGCCAGAACGGTGCGGCCGGCCATGTCGGGCAGCACGCGGAGCTCGCCAGTGGCCGCCGACGCCGCCGCGCGAACGGCGGCCAGGTCGGGCGGCACCTCGGTGTAGGTGTGGTCCGCGTGGCCCACCAGGATCCGGTCGGCGCGCCCGGCGGCGTGCCAGGCCAGCAGGTCGAACACCGTGGCGCGGTGGCCGCCGAGGAAGTGCTCCCACTGGTCGGCGGCCGCCCGGGCGAGCTGGTCGCCGTGCCGGTCGACGCTGTGGCCGTAGCCGCGGCCGGTCAGGGTCAGGTCGGTCCAGAGCAACCGCCGGGTGTGCAGGTCCACGACCATCGGCAGCAGCATCCGGGCGTTGCCGCGCAGGTCGAACCGCTGCGCGACCCGCGCCCCGTCGAACTGCTCGCCCCGGGTGAGGGGCAGCATGACGCCGGCGATGGCCGCCGTGAGGGCCTCGAACGGCACGGCGTTGTAGCTGAGGACGGTCGGCACGGCGTAGTGCACGCCGTGCTCGGCGAGACGGGCCAGGTGCAGGTCGAGGAACTCGGTGGCCCCGAGCGGAGCCGGGGCGGAGGTGAGGTCGCCGGAGTGGATCGCGCCGCCGTCGGCGAAGCGCAACCGGGTGAAGTCGCAGTGGCCCACCCGCCGCCAGCCCTGGTCGAAGAACACGCAGGACAGGTCGAGGTCGACCCGGGTGGCGCCCGGGTCCTCCCAGTGCAGGAAGAACCGCAACACCTCGGCGTCGGGCAGCGCCCGCACACTGCCCCGTGGCCACCCCGCCAGCTGCGCCGAGGCGGCCCGCTCCCGCATCGGCGCGGGCACCTCGGCCAGGGCGGCGTCGACGACCGCCACGTCGAACCGGCCGAGCCGGGCCGCGCGGGAAATCAGCTCGGCGTCGACCAGCTGGCGTACCGCGCTGATCGCCGTCGCCGGCACCGGCGGGCGTCGCTCGGGCTCGGTCCAGGTGGTCACGACGCTGCCGCGGGGATGGAAGACCCGCCGGGGCATTCCGGGGCCGGGCCGGCCACCGACGATCCCGGGCTCCTCGACGGCGCCGTCCACGGCCGGCGCCTCGGCGGGAGGCGGCGCCTCGGCGGGAGGCGGCGCCTCGGCGGGAGGCCGGAGCCCCCGCAGGAAGGCGGGGCGGTCACCGCGCACGGCGCGCGCGACGGCGCGGAGAACGTCGCCCAGGCCGACGGCGAGCGCCGGGGCGGCACCGGTGTGATCGGCCTTGCGGGCAGCCGTTGGCCTCGAACCGGTCCAGGTAGTCGGTGATCGCCGCACGCCTGCCCTGGCGCACGCCCG